>CAJCHW010000195.1 GCA_903970125.1 Chlamydiota bacterium | reverse complement strand
GCCGAGGCCAGCTGCTGAGTTCAGTGCTTGCCCTTGCCCTTGCCTTTGCCCTTGCCCTTGCCCTTGCCTTTGCCTTTGCCAGTGCCCTTGCCTTTGCCGGTGCCCTTGCCATTGCCGGTGCCCTTGCCTTTGCCGGTGCCCTTGCCGGTGCCCTTGCCGGTGCCGGTGCTGGTGCCGGTGCTCTCTGTGATCTTCACCGTAGCGCCCGACGTGAGCGTCGTTCCGGCGGCCGGGCTCGTCGAGATCACGTCACCTTTGGTGACGGTCGATGAGGCCGTCGATGTCACCTGCCCGACCTTGCAGCCGGCCTTTGTAATCGCCGCCTCCGCGGCTGCCAGGGTCGCGCCCTTCACATTCGGCACCTTGCAGGTGCCCGGAATCGTGTAAGCGGCGTTAGCTGCCGGCACGAACGCAATGGCGACCAAGGCGCCGACCGTCGCGAGCGCACCACCCTTGTGCATATGCATACGTCTCGATCCTTTCTCGGCTAGCCGATGCCAGGGCATCGGCGACCATAGGTATGAGGCTCGGCGCCTCCCGATCATGCGCGCAGCACGATACTTTCCGCGCAACGCGGCGTCAAGAGCGACATGCGTTGACGATCGAGGCGATCACGTGCGCCTGTTGCTCTTCGCTCATATGCGGGAACAGCGGTACGGTCACGGTTTGGCGCGCATATTCCTCCGTGGCCGTCAGCCGCGACGCCCGCGACGTGGCAAAAGCCGGCATCAGATGCAAAGGCGGGTAGTGGACGCTAGTCTGCACGCCGGCGGCGCCCAGTCGGGACCGAAACGCATCCCGATCCAGCTTGGGATCGAGCAGCAGCGGATATATGTGCCAGGAACTCACTGCCTCCGGCTCCTGCTCGCGCGCGAGGACCGGGCGCACGCCATCGACGCGTGAAAGCTCGGTCCAGTAGCGTTCCGCGAGGGCGGAGCGGCGCTCGTTTTCCTGCCCCAGACGCCACAGCAGCCGCAGCCCGAGCGCAGCGCGTGCCTCATCGAAGCGGTAGTTGAAGCCCGCCTCGTGCACCTGGTAGTCGGACGCGTGGCCGTGGTGGCGCGCCCAAGTGTCCGCGCTCAAGCCGTGTGAGCGAAGCTGTCGTGCCCGGCGTGCGAGTTGCGGATCATCGGTGACGAGCATCCCGCCCTCACCTAGCGGCAGGTTCTTATTCGCGAAGAAGCTGAAAGCCCCCGCGATGCCGATCGTGCCGGCATGGCGCCCGCCCACTCGCGTTCCGGCCGCATGAGCAGCGTCCTCGATCAGTGCCAGCCCGCGTGCCCGCGCCAGCTCCGCCAGCGCTAACACCTCGCCTGGATGTCCTCCGTAGGACATGTTGATGATCGCGCGGGTGCGGGAGCCGATCGCGGCCTCGACTCCGTCGGCGGATAGCCACGGCCGCGAGTGGGAGCGCACATCGACGAATACCGGCGTTGCGGCGACGTGGGTGACCACAGCTGCCGTCGCCGCGAACGTCAACGATGGCAGCAGGACCTCATCCCCAGCGCCCAGTCCCAGGGCGACGCAGATCAGGTGCAGCGCGGCGGTCCCGCTGGCAACCGCCACGGCATGCCGGCTGCCGACGTACTCGCCGAAGGCGGCCTCGAACGCAGCGACCTTCGCGCCCTGCGAGAGCCACCCCGAACGGTAGGTCGCGGCGAGCGCCTCGATGTCCTCGCCGGTGTAGCGCACGTCGCCGAGGGGCACGATCCAGTCAGGCATTGGACGCCACGGTATATCGTCTCGCTGCGTGTATTCCTGGCTGGGCCGCGAGACGCTCGTGACCGGCGGCGGCGGTTTCATCGGCGGCCATCTTGCCGTCGCCTTGAACCGGTCCGGCGCTCGGGTTCGAGCCCTGTGTCGCTACAACTCGCGCGGGGACCGCGGCACACTGGACTGGTTCGACCCCGCTGACACCGACGGGATCGAGGTCGTCCACGGCGATCTTCGCGATCCCGAGTCGGTCGCGCGGGCGATGACCGGTATCGATGTCGCGTTCCATCTGGGCGCGCAGATAGCGATCCCCTACTCGCTATTGAACCCTCGGGACTTCTTCGCGACCAACGTCGGCGGCGCTCTGAACGTCGCCCAGGCCGCATTGGGGGCTGGCGTGGGACGGCTCGTGCACGTATCGACCAGCGAGGTGTACGGCGACGCCCACAGTTTTCCGATCACCGAAGGTCACCCATTTGCCCCGCGCTCGCCGTACGCCGCGAGCAAGATCGGGGCCGACATGCTGATGGAGAGCTTTCATCGCGCCCTCGGCTTGCCGGTTGCGATTGCACGTCCCTTCAACGTCTATGGTCCCCACCAATCGGCACGCGCGGTCGTGCCGACGATCGCCACGCAGGCGCTGAGCGGATCACAGGTGCGACTCGGGCTCCTGGAGCCGCGGCGCGACTTCACCTTCGTAACCGATACGGTGGCTGGGCTGATGGCGATCGCGGCCACCGACGGGGCGCTTGGCCTGACGCTCCAGCTAGGCACCGGGCGCGACATTTCGATCGCCGGGCTCGTGGAACTCATCGGTGAGGTGGTGGGTCAGACGCTCGAGGTCGCTCTGGACCCAGCACGGGTCCGGCCCACGACCAGCGAGGTGTCGCGGCTTCAATCCGATTGCGAGCTCACCACGGGACTGACCGGTTGGACGCCGCAGGTAGACCTGCGCAGCGGCCTCGTCAAAACCCTGCGTTGGATCGAGTCCAATCGGTACCGTTACCGTGCGGGCGAGTACGCAACATGAGCCTCGGTGCGCGGCGATGAGGGCGGGAGTACTTGCGGGCGGCCTCGGGACACGGCTGCGTCCCTACACCACCATTCTCCCCAAGCCGCTGGTACCGGTCGGCGACCGCCCAATCCTGGAGCTGATATTCCTGTGGTTGGCTCGCAACGGCGTCGGCCGGGTGGATGTCTGCATCGGGCACCTCGGCGAGTTGATCCAGACCTACTTTTCCGAGGCGCGTACGATTCCTGCGGGGCTTGACGTCCACTGGCAGAGGGAGGATGAGCCGCTTGGCACCGCTGGTGCACTGCGCTCGATCCCAGGTGTGGACGAGACCCTCCTGGTGGTCAATGGCGACATCATCACCGACCTGGATCTGCGGGCGATGCTCGACTTCCATCGCTCCCAGGCAGCAGCGCTGACAATCGCCAGCCGCGAGGCCGAGGTGGCGACGGAGCTTGGCGTCATCGAGCACAGCGGCGGGGTTGTGGCGGACTATCGCGAGAAGCCGGTCCTTCGTTACCACGCAAGCATGGGCGTTTACATGTACGAGCCGCGGGCGCTCGCGGCGCTGCCCACCGGGCCATGCCAGTTCCCCGAGCTGGTGCTCGAACTGCTCCAACGCGGAGAACGGGTCTGCGCGTTTGAGACCGACGCACGGTGGCACCACGTGGGCACGCTCGCACAGCATGCGGAGGCTCTGCGAGTACTCGGGGTCACGTCGGCCGGATAGGGAGCCGGTGGCCGAATCTTCGGGTTTGCGGACACGAGCATTTGGCATTATCGGCGCCCGCGTTGTAGGGTGACCGTGGCGAGCGTGACATGCGCACCGCGAGTGAGACTTCGCCACACGGACGACGCAGGCCTTTGAGCGCTTTTCTGCAAAGCGAGGGCGGGAAATCGGTGGCATCGCCACCTCGCATCGCGGCGTCCTCATCGGCGCTCGGCCTGTCCTGGCAGGAGCGCTGTTTCGATCTGTCGCTCACGATCCTGCTGCTGCCGGCGATCCTCGTCATCGGCACCGCGATCGCCCTGGCGATCTTCATTGACTCTCCGGGCCCCGTTCTTTACCGCTCGGTGCGTGTCGGCCGTGGCGGAGCGCTGTTCGCGATGCTCAAGTTCCGAAAGATGCGACGAGAGGCGCCGAGCGACCCGGTAACGCTCGACGAGGACGAGCGCTTCACTCCGATCGGGCGCTTTCTGGCCGCGACGCGGCTGGACGAGCTGCCACAGGCGTGGAATGTGCTGTGCGGCGAGATGCGGCTTGTTGGCCCCCGGCCCGAGCTGGAGTGCTTCGTCGCGGAGTTCGCCACGCAGTACGCGGAGATCCTGACTGTGACCCCGGGTGTGACCGGCAACTCGCAGCTGCGGTTCCTTGACGAGAAGCGCCTGCTCGATGGCCGTGATCCGGCGAGCACCTACGCCCGGGTCGTCTTGCCAGCGAAGATCGAGATCGACCTCGAGTATGCGCGCTCGCGGTCGTTTGCAGGCGATCTGCTGATCTTGGCGCGGACGGCCGCCTTACCGGTGCTCGCGCTGGGGGCGCGCCTGCATAGGCTGCGTCTCTGGGTCCCGGTGGCGATGGCAGCGGCACTGCTCGGGCTCGGGTTTCTTGTCGCTTCGAGTTACCTGCCGTAGGCGTCCTCCCGGGATGCGGTTGCGTAGCCGCTCTCGTTTGCTGTGGCCGGCAGCGGGTGTGTTGTCTGTGGTGCTTGCCGGCCCGCCCGCCCTGATTCGGGCCCAAGGCGTGGGGCTGCGAGCACGCCCGCCGACAGCGGTCGGATCCTCAACGCCAGTCCCAAAGATGATCTGGGGGCCGGTGCTGCTGCCCAACGGACAGTCGGCCTTCCCGATCTATCATCGGCTCGGCGTCAACGTGTTCCAAATCGACTTGACTTGGGCGCAAGTTGCCCCGACGCGGCCGGCCGATCCAGAGGATCCCGCTGACCCCGCCTACCAGTGGCCGGTCCAGCTAGACCAAGCGATTCAGGAAGCCGCACGCTACAAGATCCGGATCTGCCTCCTCGTTCAGCGGTCTCCCTCGTGGGCCAACGGGGGACGCGCGAGTGACTGGGCTCCCCTTGATCCGGCCGACTACGGCGACTTTCTGATCGCTGCTGCGCGTCGCTACCCCTCGGTGCACGACTGGATGATCTGGGGCGAGCCGAACCGCGACGGCAACTTCGAGCCGATGCCGCCCGATTCCCCTGCCGGCCCGCGCCGGTATGCGCTGCTGCTGAATGCCGCCTATCACGCACTCAAGCAGGCATCCAAGGCGAATACCGTCATCGGCGGAGACACCTGGAGTTTTGGGACGGTCGAGCCCGCGTCCTTCTTGCGCTGGATGCGACTGCCGGACGGCAAACCCCCGCCGCTTGACGACTATGGGCACAACCCATTCTCGATCCGGTTTCCGGACCTGCACGAAGGACCGTACTACCCGGGTGGCAGGGACATCAACGACATCGACACGCTCGAGGCGCAGCTAGCGTCGACGTACCACAGGCAGGTCAAGCTGTGGCTGTCGGAGTTCTCGGTCTCTTCCGACGACAACAATCGTGCGTTCGCCTTCCACGTGACGCGCAAACAGCAAGCGCGCTGGCTGACCGCAGCCTTCGGGCTCGTGAACTCGGTCAGCTACGTGGCTGGGCTGGGCTGGTTCGAGCTGCTGGACGAACCGCCGTCGGCGCCCGGTCAGCTGACACTGGGACTGATGAGCGCGAACATCCAGCCCAAGCCGGCGTTCTACGCGTACGAGCGCGCACGCTAGGTTGCCGGCCGGGTGCGGGTCTGCTTTCTCACGCATTACTTCCCGCCCGAGGTCGGGGCTCCCCAAACCCGGATCGACCTTCTCGCCCGGACGCTTGCCGCACGTGACATGGAGGTGGTCGTGCACACCTGCTTTCCCCACTACCCCAGCGGCGTAGTCGCGGTGCCGTACCGCAACCGGCCCTGGCTCGTGGAGAAGGGGGGGCCTTTCACGGTCGTGCGCAGCGCCGTCTACCCTGCCGCCAACCGCGGCTTTGCCCGTCGGCTCAGCAACCACTCCTCGTTCGCGCTCTCCGCGCTGGCGACGGCTGGGCTGACCGGCCCGGTGGATGTGGTTGTCGGCGAGACGCCGCCCCTGTTCACGGCCGCCGCTGGGGCCGTCTATGCGGCGCTGAAGCGGGCGGCCTACGTCGTCCATGTTGCCGACCGCTGGCCGGCGAGCGCCGTCGAGCTGGGAGCGCTGCGGAACCGGGGGGCGATATCAGCCGCGGCCGCGCTTGAGCGCTGGGTCTACCGGCGGGCGGATCTGATCGTTGCCCCCACCGACGGTATTGTGCGGTCGCTCGCGCATATGCCCGCGGCGGCGGGCAGGGTCCGGAGGGTTTGGCCAGTCGTCGATCTTGCCCGATTCGACCAGTGCACCCCCGACGAGGCTGACCTGCGGCCCCCGGACGAGGCTGGGCCGCTGCGGCTGTTGTACGCCGGAACCGTCGGTCTAGCCCATGGTCTCGACGTGTTGATCGAGGCGTCACGACTCGCCGGTCGGGAGGTGGTTCAGACCACAATCGCTGGTGACGGTGCCGATGCCGGCCGGATCGGTGCGATCATCGCCGACCGCGGCGTGAGCAACGTGCGGATGCTTGGAAGCGTGGCAGCAGAGCACGTGCCGGAGCTCTACTCGGAGTGTGACGCGAGCGTTGTGCTGCTGCGCGATCTGCCGGTCTTCGCCGGTGCGCTGCCGACGAAGATGCTGGAGGCGATGGCCGCCGGCCGGCCGCTGTTGCTGTCAGCGCGAGGCGAGGCATGCGAACTGTTGGCTCGCGCCGGAGCAGGGCTTGTGACACCGCCGGGCGATCCGGTCGCGCTGGCCGAGGCCTTTCGGCTGTTGCAATCTGATCCCTCGATGCGTCGCACTCTCGGCGCTGCAGGGCGCGCATACGCCGAGGAACATCTTGGCGTGGAGCGCGCCGCTTTGGAGTGGACGCGGCAGCTGCGCGCTGCGGTTGCAACACGGTGTGCCGGTCGAGCCGCGTGACGCTCATCGCAATGAGCACGAGCCGGCGGTCGCGGGCGAACTGCCCCCGAGCCTAACCGCGATGCAAGCCGATCAATGCTAGTTGCTGGAGGCCGGTGTCGAGCGGGTCCAGCGCCAAGGCGCGGCGGTAGTAGCTTCGCGCTGCGGCAAGGTGGTCGCCTCGCGCGTCGAAGTCGCCCAGCACGCCGAGAGTTGCGGGGTTGGAGGGCTCGAGCGCCAGTGCCTGCTTGAGCTGTCGGTAGGCGCTTGACCTGTTTCCCATCGACTCGTAAGCGGATGCCTCCAGGTAGTGCGGCGTCACGGACCACGGATCGAACGTTGCGGCCACCTTGGCGGACGACAGCTCAACGGGCGGATCGTCGTCGGCCGTGCGTGCGCGTTGGATATAGGCGTTTGAGACAAACAGCCCCAGCACACAGATAATTGCCCCGACCAGCGCGCCCACGGCGATAGCGTGTCCGAGCGCGGCGGGTCCACGCGGTCGCCCACGCCGCTGGGCTGGGCCGGTCGGTACCGCGGTGTTCGCGGCTGTCGCTTGCGCCGCTGCGGCCGACAGCGCAAAGACCCCAATCGCCGTCAGGCCTGGGATCAACCAGATCCAGTCGACGGCGCTCTGCCCGAGGAGCACGACTCCGGTGGCAGCCATGGCGATGGCATCACAGCGGGCAGCGGCATTGAGCTTTGCCCAGCCTGCGCGTAGTGCCGCGAAGATCCCGCCGAGGAAGCCCGCGAACAGCAGAACGCCGATGATCCCATTCTCGCTCAGAAGCGCGAACAGCAGGCTGTGCGGATCACTGAGGTTACGGTCTGTGGCGCGCCTGACGTAGTAGCCGAATGAGTAGTTTTCCGCTCCCACCCCCAGCAAGGGGGCACTCTCGAACTCCTTCACCGCCACTCGCCAGAGGTCATAGCGCTGGCCGCCCACGGTCAACAGACGCGTGGTGGTGGGCGTCGAGTAGCTGAGGCTGGTGAACTGGTCCCACTTGCGGTGTACGTATGTGACCGGATTGCCTATCGCGACACCCGCTGCGATTACAACCACCACCACTCCACCCGCAAGAGCCAGCCGTGCGGCGCGGCGCACGAGTCGCACCTGCGGCGAGTCCGTGCGCAGGCCCGCATCGAACAATGCGATAGCCAGCCCGACCGCGAAGCCAGCCGCAGCCAGCGCCGCGAGCGCCCAGGCGGCGACTGTGATCTCGTGCGTGGTGACCTGGCCTGATCCGCCGTCAAAGGCGTGAAATGGGCGCAACAGCCACGGCGACGCTACGGCGACGCTGGCCACGATCACCACGCTCACCCATGCTCGCCGAACCCGGTCCGGCCCGAGTGTAAGCGCCAGACATCCGCCGGCCACGAGCCCAATCAGGATGCCCCGGGACTGCGTGAGGAACGCGAGACCCAGGCACAGTGCCGCAACCGACAGACTGGCCGCCCTGAGGATGCGGCGGTAGCGGCGTCCGGCCGTCGCGATGACCAGCGGCCAGACCGGCAGGGCGAACAGGAGTGCAGTTGCATTGCGGTAGTCGATCGGGGCGTTGAGCCTGCCGGCCAAAAAGAGCGGTGACCCGTCAAGGAGCAGTCGCACCAGCACGTACACCGCGATCACCCCGATCCCTGCGGTCATCGACCAGCCGGCGACGGCCAGCGACCGTCGCGACAGCGGCAGCGCGAACGGCAGCGTGGCAATGGCCGAGTACAGGACCATCCGGTCCGCAGCGGCGAAGGCATCCCCACTGGACTCTGCCCAGAGCATCGACAGCATCGCCCATGCGGCAAGGCCCCAGAGTCCTCCCAGCGCGACCGACACTGCGCGCGAGCGCAGCGCCAGTCCCCCGCGGGCCACGAGCGAACCCGTAAGCACCGCAAGCGCAAAGAGACACAACGGCGCCCAGCGGCTCGTCGCAAAGGCACCCTGGGAGGTCGTGGCCAGCAGGAGTACGAGCAGAAGGAACGCAGCCGCAACCATCGGCTCGGAGATCCTGTGCGGATGGTGGCGGTGGCCCTTGGGTGCCGCAATCGACGGCTCGACGTCGGCGTTGCCGCTCTGCGGAGATACGATCTGTCCCGTGGCTGGGCGTATCGTTGACATCGGTCTGTTGGTTGCTGTGGGCGCGGTTGCGCTTGCGGCGCCCGGGTCTGCCGGGGCGGTCCCAGTGGAGGCTACCGATCCGTCAGCGGACAGCCCCGCGGGAGTCGTTTACGCGATCCCACTTGACAGCGCTCGCCAGGACGCCGCTCCGCACTCGACCGGGGGGCATGCCAGCGCCGGCGCCGTGGCGGCAGCGGCAGCGGCAGCGGCACCGGCAGCGGCTGCAGCTGCGGCTGGGGACGTCTACAGCGGTGGGTCAACGTCCGCCGGCCGTTCTGCGGCCGCAGCCAGGACACCAGCCGTGCTCGTCCCAGGCGGCGAGCCGGGATCGCTCGTACACTCAGCGAACGGGTTCGGCTCCTCTTCGATAATCCCCGGATTGGACGGTAGCTCCAGTCCGGGGCTCGCCGCGGTCCAGGGTAACGCGAGCAATGCGCCGCTACTGGCGGGCGTCCTTGCGGTCGTGCTGCTGACCGTGGGTGGCTACCTTGGGGCTTTCGCCTGGGGCCGCAATCCCGGTCAGGGATCCGAGCCGTCCGGATCCGAGCCGTCCAATCGCGCATAAAGATCGGTCAACCGCCACTTCTCGCGGGGCCACCGTAGCTCAGACGCCGCGCGCGCCAGGTTTAGCCCCAGCGACGCGTCGCCGCGCCGGTCGATGGCCTCGCGGAGCGCCCTTGCCAGTCCCTCGGCGTCGTCCGGGCACACGGACCAACCGATGCCATATTCCGCGATCAGCCGCTGGCTTTCTGGCAGGGCGCCGACGATCACCGGCACGCCGGCGGCGACGTACTCGAACAGCTTGTTGGGCAACGCCAGGCGGTGGTTCTCGCAGGAGTCCTGCAGCAGGCTCACGCCGACATCCGCCTCGGCCGTGTAGGCCAGCAGTTCGGCCAGGGGCACGCTCGGCAGCATGGACACGCGGTCACCGATCCCGTGTCCCGCGATTACGGCCAAAAGCTCTCGGCTGTAGCCCGGCTCCGGGTCGCCCAGGAACACCAGGTGCACTCCATCTAGGCGCGCCACGGCGTTTACCAAAACGTCGCATCCACGCATGGGTGCCGGGGCGCCCTGGTGCAACACGAGTGGCGCATCGCGCGCAAGCCCAAGCCGCCGCCTCAGTCCGCCGGTGCCACTGGGCTGTAGTGCGCTGACGTTGCGCACGACGGTTGGCGTGATTCTGAGGTGGTAGCGCTCGCGCAGACGCGCCGCGATCCCGTCGGAAACCGTTATCACCGCGACGCAGCGCGGCAGCACTGCGTACTCCAAGGCGCCAACAAACCGTGCCCACCAGCGCTCCCGATAGGGCACGCTCGTGGCGAGCTCGTGCGAGTCGTATACCAGCCTCGCGCCCGTCAGCCACGCTCCGATGGTGCCCGGGAGCAACATCGCGGCGTCATGCGCGTGCACGATCTGCGGCCTTGCGCGCATCAGTCCGCCTACGAACCAAAGCAGCATCAGCGGCCTGTATACGACGCTTGGCAGCCGGCGCGTGACCCAATCGGGGGGCACACACGAGCGCCGCAGGAAACCGTCGAGGACCTCCTGGCCGCCGGGAACCCGGGCCAGCTCGAGCACCATCACGGCATGGCCCGCCTCCGCGAGGGCGCTCGCCTCGCGCCGCACCCGCGAGTCGAACTCGACGGACTTGTGCAGCAGCATTACGACACGCATTCTGGGCGCAGTCTGAACGACGGGCTGCCGAGTGTCCAGGAAGACCGGGGCCAGGTGCCGGGCAGTGTGGGGCGGCGCGACAGAGTGACTCTATGATGGCTCGACGCATGGAGGTCTCGTTGGTCAGCACGGCCGTCGTCGGCGCCGGGCGCTGGGCCGCCGCAGCATGAGCGCCGCAACAACGGTGCTTCTGGTGCGAAATGCGGTCGCGCATGACGCCCGCGTGTTGCGCGCTGTCGGCGTTGCGCACAAGCGCGGCCCGGTGCTGGTGGTCGGGGCAGCTTCCGACCCGGCGCGAGCCGAAGAGATCGAGCTCGCGGGAGCGAGAGTCGTGAGGCTCAGCGCGCTCCCGAGCTGGCTGACGACGATCCGCGTCCTGGTTGGCGGCTGGCGGCCGGGTCCGGATCGCACCGCAGCGTCGGTCAGCCCCCCGCGGCCGGGCCTCGCGGTCATCGATGAACCCCTTGGCTATCCACTGTCGCTCCGGGCCCGGGCCCGCCGCATCGTCGTCGGGCTGGCTTGGACCGTGCGCGCCGCGCGTGTCACAATCGCCGCGCGACCTCGGCTGGTGCACGCAAACGACTGGAACACCATGTGGGCCGGGGTGCTGGCGAAGTTGCTCTGCCGGTGCGCGCTCGTGTACGACAGTCACGAGCTGTGGGCGGACCGTAACGGCCGCTGGGAGTGGCGTCCGTGGCTGATCGGCTGCGAGTGGTTTTTTGTGCGGTGGGCCGACGCGGTAATCGCAACGAGCCCTGGGCACGCGCGTGCGCTGGCCGAGCGTTACCGGATTGCGACGCCCACGCTTGTACGCAATCTGCCGGAACAGATCGTGCTTCCGCGCGATCGAACGGCACGACCGGAAAGGTCGCTGGCGTACGTGGGTGGCCTCATGCCCGGTCGCGGCCTTGAGCAGGCGATAGACGCCTTGGTGCTCCTGCCCGGTGTGCGGATGCGCGCGATCGGCCCCGGTGCCCGCGGCTACCGCGACGCGCTCACGAACAGGGCTGCACGCCTCGGCGTTGCCGACCGGGTCGAACTGTGCGATCCGATTTCGCCGGCTGCGGTCGTCTCGGATCTCGCCCGCGCGACTGTGGGCCTGTGCCTGATCCAGCCCATATGTCGGTCGTACGCGCTGGCGCTGCCGAACAAGCTCTTCGAGTACGTCGCGGCGGGCCTGCCGGTGCTGTGCAGCGACCTGCCCGTGATGG
>CAJCHW010000194.1 GCA_903970125.1 Chlamydiota bacterium | reverse complement strand
CACGTCGATCAACTGCCTTCCTCCCGTTCGATCCCGATGAGATCGACCGAGGGTCACGACCCGGCCGGACACCCGACCGCCACGCCGAAGTGGCCTAGTTTTGGAGCGGCGCAGGTGGCCTAGTTTTCAGGCGGCGCTTACCCCACCAAAACCCCCCAAATGAGGCTCATAACCCGAAGGTCGCGGGTTCGAATCCCGCCCCCGCTATTTCAGAAAAGGCCCGGAAATCCGGGCCTTTTCGCTGCTCATGGTGACCTGGCTAACGCGGTCCCATGCAGATCGAGACTAAGCTAGCGCTCGTGCTGACGGTCGACTGCCGCACGGACTCAGACTGGTTGGCGCAGACCGAGGCTGCGATGGACACCGCGGGCTGCGCGATCGTCACCGGGGTCGTGGACGACGCGATGCTCGCGCGCACGCGCGAGGCGATGTACGGCGTCCAGCGCAAGATAATCGACGAGGTCGGCACCGATCGCCTCGAAAAGGCTGGCGAGATCGGCGTTCTGCGGCTCATGCTGCGGTTCGACGACTTCTTCTTCGAGTATCTGGAACTCGAGCCGTTGGTCGCCTTCGTCGACGCCACGCTCGCTGACACTGCCATCGTGCATCTCCAGAACGGTTTGATCCTCCCATCCGCTCCCGCGAAGGACGTCTTCCAGCATCGCTTTCACCAGGATTTTTCCCGCGCGTGTTGAACGGTTACCGGATGTCGGTCAACGCCTTCTTTGCGATCGATGACTTCAGCGCCGAGACGGGCGGAACGCTCTTGGTCCCCGCGTCTCACCAGAAGGCGGGGACGCCGATGGTGGATGAGCTTCGCGAGCTGGCGGTCTCGGCCGAGTGTCCGGCCGGCTCGATGATCGTGTTCGACTCGACACTGTGGCACGCCGCTGGTGAGAACACATCCGGACGGGACCGCCTCGCGATCAATCATCAATTCACTCGCTCATATGTCAAGCAGCAGATCGATTACTGTCGCGCGTTGCCGAGCGAGGCGATCCTGGCTAGACCAGCGCGTACGCAGCAGCTCCTCGGTTGGTACACACGCGTGGTGACGAGCCTCGACGAGTTCTACCGCCCTGCCGAGCGGCGCCTATATCGAAGCGGGCAGGGGTAGCGGCTCGTGGCTGGAGGCGACCTCGCCGTTTCGATTGTCGCTGCCGTCTGGGGTGCGAGCCGGACGCCGATTGAGGAGTGGGCCGATGAGCGATAGAGACTTCGACGTGATTGTGGTGGGCGCCGGGCCGGCTGGGGAGGTCTGTGCGGGACGTCTTGCCGAACATGGCCTCTCGATCGCCTTGGTCGAGCGTGACCTGGTGGGGGGCGAATGCTCGTTCTATGCCTGCATGCCCTCGAAGGCCCTCCTGCGCCCTGCGCAGGCGCTCGCCGAGGCGCAGCGCGTGGCGGGAGCTGCGGAGGCCGCCCGTGGAGATCTCGACGTGCGCGCTGTCCTTGCTCGTCGCGACGCGGTCATCCATGACCTCAATGACGCCGTGCAGCTGCCCTGGCTCGAGCAGCGGGGAATCGTGTTGGTGCGCGGTCACGCCACGATCGCAGGCGAGCGCGAGGTGCGCGTTGGTGAGGAGCTTCTGCGCGCAAGGTGCGCGGTCGTACTCGCAACAGGCTCCTCCGCCCTCGTCCCGCCGATCCCTGGACTGGCTGAGGCTGACCCGTGGACCAATCGAGACGCGACGACCGCCAAGGCGGTGCCGCGTTCGCTACTCGTCCTCGGCGGCGGGGTCGTCGGCGTCGAGATGGCTCAGGCCTACGCCTCATTGGGTGCGCGCGTCACGATCATCGAGGCAAAGTCACGTCTGATCGCCGACGAGGAGGAGTTCGCCTCCGGGGAAGTTCACGATGCGCTTCAGACGCTCGGCGTGGAGATCGTCACCGGCGAGGCCACGGCGGTCCGGCTCCAGTCCGGCGACGGGTTCGTACTGGACCTGAAGGACGGCCGAAGCTTCACCGCCGAGAAGCTGCTGGTCGCGGTCGGGCGACGCCCGAACACCGACGGGCTTGGCCTCGAGCAGCTCGGACTCCAGAGCAACAGACCCGTCGCGGTAGACGAGACGATGAAAGTGCCCGGCCACGACTGGCTCTACGTAATCGGCGACGCCAACGGCCGCGTCCTGCTCACGCATATGGGCAAATACCAGGCGCGACTGGCCGCAGACAACATCCTGGGACACCCTGTCTCGCTGCTCTCAGACGGGCGCCTCTCCCCCCGTGTGATCTTCACCGAGCCGCAGGTCGCGGCGGTTGGGCACACGCTCGCCAGCGCCCAGGCCGCGGGTCTTAAGGTGCGCGCCGTCGATACACCGGTCGGCGCCACCGCAGGCAGCAGTTTTGTGGGGCACAACGCGCCGGGTAGCGCTCGCCTCGTCCTCGACGAGGACCGCCGGGTGCTCGTCGGCGCCACGTTCACGGGCGTCGACGTGGCCGAGTTCCTACACGCCGCAACGATTGCCGTAATCGGCGAGGTTTCAGTGGATCGTCTCCGACACGCCGTCCCGTCCTTCCCAACGCGCAGTGAGGTCTGGCTCGACCTCCTGCAAGCGCTGGGTTGACGGGTCGCCGAGCGCGGGGTCGTTGCCCGACGCTCGGCACGCCAACGACTCCGGTGGCTGTCGCCTACTGCGCCGGCCACCGGACCCCGCCAACCTCCAGTTCGCCCACCTTCAGCGAGGCGATCTCGATCTCGGCGGCTTGCAGCTTGTGGATGACCGCGTTGGCGATCGCCAGGCGCCCGATCGCCAGGGCGCCGACGGCCATGGCGCCCACAGCCACCGCCCCGACCGCCGACGCAACGATTGCAACGGGCCCAAGCGCCGACGGTCCCAGCACCGTCGATCCGGCGAGAGCGGCATCGACAGCCTTGGCGCGGACTGTCTCGGTGGTCTTCGGTTTGGCGCCAAACCGCCGATGGGTGACTTGCTTGCGGGACATGTGGCGCTCCTTTGGTTGGTGGCTGTCGGAGTGTCAGGACTCGGCGCCTGACGGGGCGCGACGCGCCCTGCCGCCACCCCACCCGGGCGCTTGTGCTCCAGGGCCAACATCCAGCTTTACGCCGGTGTCGCGCTCGGAGACCTCCCAGAGCTTCGCGATCGCCTTCTGCATTCCCAGGCGCCTGAGGATGGGCTTGCGCACAGGGGGACCGCTGTTGACAAAGAGCGGTCCGTAGAACTGTCCGCCGGAGGCCGCCGGATCGGTGGCTGCGCGCAGCTGCGACAACGCACCTGTGGCTGCCGACATCCCGGCGCCCGCGGAAGCCCGATGGGCAATGCGCTGACTGAAGCCGCCAGGGGTCTCGCGCACGCTCACGACCTGCAGTTCCGTGTTGGACAGGCCGGGGTGCGCGACCAGGCTGCCAGCGCGGGAGTTGGCACGCGCAAGCTGGTGCTGCAGGCCAAGGCCGAAGTGAAAGTTGGCGAGCTTTGACTGGCCGTAGGCTCGCCACGGCCTGTAGCGGCCCTGCAGGTGGACGTTTGCTGGGTCTACGGCGCGCCCCATATGGTGCGCCGTACTCGTCACTGTCACGATGCGAGCAGCGTCGGCGCGCAATAGCGCGGGCAAAAGCAACGCCGTGAGCGTCCAGTGCCCGAGATGGTTGACGGCGAACTGCATCTCAAAACCCTCCGCGGTGCGCCGCTCGGGAATCGCCATTACGCCGGCGTTGTTGACGAGGATGTCGATCTTCTCGTGGGCGCCTGCGATCTGTGTCGCTGCCTCGCGCACGGATTGCTGCGACGCCAGATCGACTGCGACGAGCGTGAGCTTCGCGTTGGCGACCGTGCCGTTGATGTCGGCCACCGCGGCCGCGGCCTTGTCCTGGTCGCGCACGGCCATCACCACGGTGGCGCCTGCCGCCGCCAGTGCGCGTGCCGTCTCCAGGCCCAACCCGCCGTTTGCGCCCGTGACCACGGCAGTCCGGTTCGTTAGGTTGGGAATGTCTGCGAGGGTCCAGCTCACGACGAGGTCGCGCCTCGGATCAGCTCCGCGGTCTCGGCGGGAACGTCAAGCTGGGGGCAGTGGCCAATCCCGTCGAGGATCACCCAGTCTGCGTCCGGCAGCCACTGCTCGCGGTAGCGCACCGCAAACGATGGCCACGGCAGGATCTTGTCGGCCGTTCCCCAGACCATCCGGACTGGGCACACGATCTTGTCTGCGTCAAGGTTCCAGGCATCCTCTGAGCCGAACGCGATCAGCTGCTTGGCGGCCGCGCAGTTGGCCGCCCCGCGAATCTGATGAAGGATCAGCTCGGCGGGAATGTGCTCGTAGTTGGTCGTGATTTCCTGGGTGGCCGTGCGCCGTCCCTCGGGTGTGGAGACGACCATTTCCGCGAAGGGGGCGGCTGCAGTGACCAGGTCGAGCAGGCGTAGGAAATAGGCCGCGGTCTCCTTGAACGCCGCGCTGTCGGGCGCCCAGCCGCCGGCCGGTGCGAGTGCCACGACCGATTCGGCCCGCCCGCGCGCCGCGAGCTGGAACGCGACGTAACCGCCGAGGGAGTTGCCGACGATGTGCGCCCGCTCAAAGCCCGCCTCGTCCATCGCCCGCTCGACGGCGTCGGCGAGCACGGCGTCGTTGAGCTCTCCTTGCAGCGGCGGTCCGCCGGCGTGTCCGGCAAGCGTGGGCGCAAGCACGTCGTGCTCGCTTTCAAGCGCCGGCAGGACCAGCTCCCACGTACGCCAGGTGTCGGTGAAGCCGTGCAAGCACACCATTGGCGTGCCGGTACCGCCTCTGTGGGATGCGGTGAAGGCTGTGTCCATAGGTGCAACGCTAGCGCTGCAAGCATCACGATGCCCGAACTCTGTCTGGCGGCGGTCTGCCGGCGCGTTCCCGCTCCAGACCCCGACCGCCCGAACTACACTGACGGCAGCGGGGCAGCGGGGCAGCGAGTCACGCATCGCTGCGAGCGGAGTATCGCTGTGACAAAGGAGGACCTTGTTATTTCGGCAGATCACGCACGACGACCTCGGCTGCGCCTCGTATCTGATCGGTGACCAGAGGGCGGGAGTCGCCGCGGTGGTCGACCCGCGCTTTGAGGTCGACGAGTACCTCGAGCTCGCCCGCTACCGCGGCGTGGCCATTGGTCACGTGCTCGAGACGCACAACCACGCAGACCATGTCTCCGGCCACGGGCGCCTGGTCGCCGCCACGGGCGCCCGCATCCACGTACACAGAGCCGCTGAAGCCGAGTACGACCACGAGCCCTTTGACGACGGCTGGGAGCTTGCGCTGGGATCGCTGCTCATCCGCGCCTTGCACACGCCCGGCCACCGTCCGGAGCACACCGCTTTTTTGCTGATCGACACCGAGCGCGGTCCCGAGCCGTGGGCGGTGCTCAGCGGCGACAGCCTGTTCGTGGGAGACGTGGCGCGCACGGATCTCGCGATTGAGCCGTCGCGTGGCGCCGGTCAGATCTTCCGCTCCCTGCACGACCGCCTGCTGACGCTCCCGGACGCGTGCGAGGTTTGGCCTGCACACCTCGGGGGATCGATGTGTGGCGGGCCGGGGATGGACATGAAGATCTGCTCGACGGTTGGCTTCGAGCGCCGGCACAACCCGACGCTTTCGATCGCAAGCGAAGAGGAGTTTGTCGCCGAGGCGCTACAGCGGCTCGGGCCGCAGCCGCCGAACTTCCAGCGCATTGTCGCGCTCAACCGCGGGCAACTGGTGACCACGGGCGTCGAGGTTCCCGCGCTCTACCCCCACCAGGTTCAGCTCAAGCGCGACGAAGGCGCGATGCTGGTCGACGTGCGCACGGACCTGCAATTCGATGACGTCCATATCCACGGCTCGATCTGCATTCCGTCGTTTAGCTCGGGGTTTGGCTCAAAGCTCGCTTGGCTGGCAAATCACGAGCAGGAGATCGTCTTTATCGGTCGCGACGACGCCGACGGCCGGCGCGCGGCCAAGCTGGCGCTCTCGGTGGGGGTGCGAAACATCGCGGGACTGCTATCCGGCGGCATGACCAACTGGCGCCAGGAACGCCAGCCGGCTGACCACACCCAGCGGGTGATCCCGCAGCAGCTGCTGCAGCGGCTGAGCAGTGAGCCCGACCTTCAGCTGCTTGACGTGCGCGAGCAAAAGGAGTGGGATTCAGGCCACGTGCCGGGCTCGGCGTTCATGCCCTGGCACGACATCGCGGCGATCCCCCGCGAGCTCGATCCGCAGCGGCCGATCGCGGTAATTTGCGCGGCCGGCGTGCGTGCCGCCACGGCCGCCAGTTTGCTCAAACTCCACGGCGCCGCCGAGGTCATCCACGTCGTTGACGGCGGAGTTCCCGCCCTTGCCAAGCTCGGCCAGCGTCTTGTGGCGAGCACTGAGCCGGCTACCGCAGCGGCCTGAAGTACGCCGCTGGACGCCTATGCTTGGGATGGTACTCTAATGTCTACTATATTGATGAGGATTATAGTCCAGGTAGGACCGACCGCCAAAGGAGAAAGATGACACTCGCGCTCGGCGACACAGCACCAGATTTTGAGGCAGACACGACGGAGGGACCGATTCACTTCCACGAGTGGCTCGGTGACTCATGGGGCGTGCTGTTCTCGCATCCAAAGGACTTCACCCCCGTTTGCACCACCGAGCTTGGGTACATGGCCTCGATCAAGCCCGAGTTCGACCGCCGCGGCGTCAAGATCATCGGCCTCTCGGTGGACCCCACGGACAAGCACGAGCAGTGGGCGCACGACATCGAGGAGACGCAGGGCACGGCTCCCAACTATCCCGTCATCGGCGACTCCGACTTCGTCGTTTCAAAGCTCTACGGGATGCTTCCTGCTGCCACCGAGGGCGACGCCGGCGCCCGCACACCGGCCGACAACCAAACCGTTCGCAACGTGTTCGTGATTGGCCCGGACAAGAAGATCAAGCTGATCCTTATCTACCCGATGACCACGGGGCGCAACTTCGATGAGGTCCTGCGGGTGATCGACTCACTCCAGCTGACCGCCAAGCACAAGGTTGCAACCCCCGCCAACTGGAAGCCCGGCGATGACGTGATCATCGCCGGCTCGGTCTCCGACGAGCAGGCCAAGGAGATCTACCCGGATGGCTGGAAGGCGCCGCGGCCCTGGCTGCGGATCGTGCCCCAGCCCTGATCTCCGGCACCGCGGGCAACGGCCGTGGGGCCATCCCACGGCCGTGTCGGGGCGGTCTGGCCTCAGCCGGTCTTGAACTTATGCTTGGTGAAGCGCACGTTGCCCGACCACGTGTAGCTCTGCGTACAAGTCGAGCCGTTGCCCGAACCGCAGTCCGTTGGCACCTTCTCGGCGGCGCTGATCGACACCGACTTGCTCACGGTCCCGTGCTTGAGTTCGCTGGGGGTGAGCTTGACAGTCGCTGACAGCGGGCTTACGTCGGGCAGGCCTGGACTGGCGTGCTTAAAGCCCACTCCTGTGAAGCTGACGACCCAGTCGTGCCAGAAGTCTTCCGGATCACAGGGCAGCACGCCGTTGCCGGCGCCGGTGGCCGTGGTGTATTCGCCCAGCGCGACAAGATTGAACAGCACACCGCTTCCGGTTCCCGGTGGGGCTCGGTGCACCTTGATGTGACCGCCACCGCCACCACCGACATTGGGGATGCCAAGGGTGCCGCTGTTTGAGCAGCTCTCGTCTTCACTGCCGGTGTTGGTGATGGTCCACTGGCCCGAGCCCTCTTGGCCGAGACCCAAAGCGGGGTATTCGTTTGCCCCCAGCGGGCTGCTGCTGGTCGTTGGGACCAGCACGGTCGGGTAGACCGTCTTCCATTCAAAGCTCGCCTTCGTCGTCAGCTTGCCACCGCCTTCGTTGCTCTCGACCACTTCGTAGGAGCCATGCCCTACGAACGAAACGGTGTACTCGAAGAAGGGCTGCACGGAAACCGCTGCCGTGCGCGCGGCGAATGCCGCCGGCAGTGCCCATCCCGTCAGGCCCAGGCAAGCCGCCGCGGCCAGCATTCGCAAGGCCGCTGACCACCTCGCGCCTAGCGCCTCCTGGTGTTTGCGATGGCCACGGATCACGGCGCCAACATACCACGGCGCTCGGAGCCCGCTACGGCGGTTTCGCAGCCGCACGCAGAGCCTAAAAGTGGCGCTTGCGCCGGGCTCAGGCGACGGGTTCGGCGGCGCGACTGGGCGCAGCCGAACCCGTCGCCGCATCCGCCTGCTCTGCCGGCAGCTCGCCGAAACGGGCCTCTGCGAGTCCGTGGCGGCGTGGGCGCCAGACGCGCACGTACTGCGCGGCGAGGTATGAGCCCAACACGATCGCCAGTGCCAACAGCTGGCCCGCGAACGTCTGCCAATTGTTAAAGAGCGAGAACCAGGTCCCCATCCACCCGGGTATGTAGAGCCCGTGGATCTGCGTGGTGCCGATCCATCCCGCGAGTTGCATCTCGTAGACCTCCTCGCCCACCGAGACCAGCAGCACGAACAGCAGCATCACGCCGGTGATGATCAGCAGGCGCTTGTAGGGCAGGCGTTGGTGCAACGTGAACGTGAGCACCCCCGCGGCGGCGGTGAACAGTCCGCCGATCACGACACCCTCAAGCACGATGCTTGCGCCGTAGAGCTCACGCAGCTGCTGCAGAAAGATCACGACCTCAAAGCACTCGCGGTAGACCGACGTGAAGCCCAGCAGCGCAAGACCGGCCAGCATGCGGCGCTTGTTGGCGTCGGAGTCCGTGGACAGCAGGCTGCGACGGCGCTTGTGATGGTGCGAGATCCAGCCCGTCCAGTAGACGCGGTGAAAGAACCAGTTCATCACGATCAGGAGCACGATCAACGACGGCAGGCCTGTGGCCGCCTGGATGGTCAGCTCGCCGCCCTGGAAGCGGCCGATCAGCCAGACGACGAAGAACCAGGTGGCCACGCCGGCCACCAGCGCAGCGGCGCCGCCCGCGGCTACTGGACGGCGGTATACGCGGTTGCCGCCGAGGAAGCTCGCCGTGACGGCCGCCAGCACGAGGATCGTCTCCAGCCCCTCGCGCATCACGAGGATTGCGCTGTCGAGCACCACGGTGGTGTCGCTCAGGCGGTGCCCCCGGGGCAGCGTCTGCGGTTCCGGGGTGCCACCCTTTGCGTGCCAGCTGATCACGACCACCGTGACAGCGATCGCGAGCACGATCACGGTCCACAGATAGAAGCTCAAGCGTTCGCCACGGCGCTTGCTGGTGACCTGCCGCACGCCTCCCACGTCGCCAAGCGTACCACAGCAAGGGTGTCCTAATTAGGCAGCCCTAAGACTGATTACGTGGCGGTCATCTGTGCGGTGCCACGTCGTCTGCTCATGCTACCCGCCGCGTGGACATAGGCTGCATTGCGCATGCGCATTGCCATCCTCATCTACGAGCGGCTGACTGCACTGGACGCGATCGGACCGTATGACGTGCTGCGGCGGTTACCCGCAGCTGAGGTCTGTTTCGTGGCTCTCCGGCGCGGGCCGGTGCGTGCAGAGGGCGGCCTGTCCCTAGTTGCCGAGCTGGAGCTCGCCGAGCTCGTTGACCCGGACATCGTGCTCGTGCCCGGTGGCTTTGGGCAGACGCAGCTGATGGACGACAGTCCCGTGCATGAGTGGCTGCGCAGCGCGCACGAGACCTCCTCATGGACTGCGTCGGTGTGCACCGGCTCGCTGATCCTGGCCGCAGCAGGTCTGCTTACGCAAAAGCGCGCCACCAGCCACTGGCTGGCACTGGACGAGCTGGGCCGCCTCGGCGCCCTGCCCACTGCCGAGCGTGTGGTGTTCGACGGCAAGATCGTCACCGCGGCGGGCGTCTCGGCGGGCATCGACATGGCGCTTGAGCTGGCTGCGCGCATCGCCGGAGACG
>CAJCHW010000193.1 GCA_903970125.1 Chlamydiota bacterium | reverse complement strand
AGACCTCGTCTCGCGTAGTGGCCTGGCCGGGGCGGCGCTGCAGCGCCTGGCCTGGGCGGGGGCGTGTGGGGAGCTGGTGGCTGCCGAGGCGCGCATGTCCGCACCAGCCGGGGATCTCAGCGCCGGGAGCTGCAACGCCGGGGATCTCAGCACCGGGGACCGCAGCGCACGGCGCACGGCGCTTTGGAAGCTGGGGGTGCCAAGGCCGGCGACACCCGTCACCGGTGGCCGCCAGCTTGCGCTGCCGTTGCCCCTGGGCGACGCACCGACACTGGCGGCGCTCACCGACTGGGAGCTGATGATCGCCGACTACGCAAGCACGGGGGTCTCGATCGAGCACCATCCTTTGGCTCTGCTGCGCGAGGCGCTGGGAACCCGCGGCGCGCTGACCACGGCCGAGCTCAATGGCACACCGCACGGCTCGCAGGTCTCGGTGGGAGGGCTGGTGATCGCCCGCCAGCGGCCCGCCACGGCCAACGGGATCACATTCCTTTTGATCGAAGACGAGTGCGGCACGCTGAACGTGATCGTGCCCAGGCGCCTCTATGAGAGCCGGCGCCAGGTGGTGCGCACCGAGCCACTGCTGCTCGTGCAAGGGCGCCTTGAGCGCCACGCAAGCGGCGGCGGGGCCGTCAACCTGCTTGCGCGCACGCTTTTCCCGCTGCGTTACGGCATCGCCCCCGCGGCATCCGTGACAGCCCTCCCAGCGCACGGCCAGAGCGCTTCCGACGCGCGCGACGCCGACGCCACCGCTGCCTCTGGGACTGCTGCCGGGCGGCTCGCCCGAGGTGGCGGCGCCGGCTCCGATGCCGGGGAGCTCGCGCCCACGGGCACCGATGGCTTTGCCGCCGTGGCACCACCTGCGCTGAGCTTCGCACAGGGCCGTCGACGCTGAGCGGGTGCACTGCCTGCGCGTCGCCCGTCCGCACCTTGGATGCACGCGCTAGCGTGGGCGTGTGCGGCGCCGGCCGGCATCGCAGCTTCGATTTCCGTAATCGCTTCGACTGCAAAGGGGTTTCGATGGAGACGCGCACGCTGGGAAGTGGAGGGTTGGAGGTGTCAGCCGAGGGGCTTGGCTGCATGGGGATGTCGGAGTTCTACGGCTCAGCCGACGAACAGGAGGCGATTGCCACCATCCAGCTGGCCCTTGACCTCGGGGTCACCTTCCTGGACACCGCCGACATGTATGGGCCGTTCAAGAACGAGGTGCTCGTCGGCCGTGCCATCGAGGGCCGCCGCGACGGCGTGGTGCTGGCAACGAAGTTCGGGATCGAACGGACCGAGGACGGCGGGCGTGGCGGTATCAACGGGCACCCCGAGTACGTCCACTCCGCCTGCGACGCCTCACTGCGGCGCCTGGCTGTGGACCACATCGACCTCTACTACCAGCACCGCGTCGATCCCAGCGTGCCCATCGAGGAGACCGTCGGGGCAATGGCCGAACTGGTGGCGGCGGGCAAGGTGGGGCATCTGGGGCTCTCCGAGGCCGCGCCCGAGACGATTCGCCGGGCACACGCGGTGCACCCCATCGCCGCCCTGCAGACCGAGTACTCGCTGTGGGCGCGCGAGCCCGAGTCCGAGATCCTGGCCACGGTGCGCGAGCTGGGGATCGGCTTTGTCTCCTACAGCCCACTTGGCAGGGGCTTTCTGACCGGACGCTACAAGCGTCCCGAGGACTTCGCCGACGACGACTTCCGGCGCTTTCACCCGCGCTTTGCCCAGGAGAACCTGGCCAGAAACCTTCAGATCGTCGAGGAGGTCGAGGCGATTGCCCAGGAAAAGCAGGTCACCGCAGGCCAGCTGGCGCTGGCATGGGTGCTGCACCAGGGTCAGGACATCGTGCCCATCCCGGGCACCAAGCGACGCAGCTATCTGGAGGAGAACATTGCTGCGGCCGAGGTTGAGCTCTCAGAGGACGACCTGGCACGGCTCGATCAGGCGGTTCCGCTGGGGACAGCTGCCGGCGATCGCTACGCGGATATGTCGCAGGTCAATCGCTAGCGCAGCCGGCGGTGGGGGCCGGCGGGAGCCCGCGGGCGGGCCCCCCGGTGCCTTCCGGCGCTGAAACTAGCCTGTGAAGGGTGCAGACTTGCGAGCGTTTCGCTGTCATCGACCTCGGGTCAAACTCCTTTCGACTTGTGGTTTTCACCACCGCCGGCCGCAGCGGTCGCTGGTGGAGGCGCACCGACGAGATCTACCAGCCCGTCCGCATCGCCGAGGGCATGGCCGCCACGGACACCCTCGGCGAGGAGCCCATGCAACGGGCGCTGGGGGCGCTTGACGTCTTTGCGCACTTCTGCCACGCCACAGGGCTGGGCGCCGGTTCGGTTGATGCAGTAGCGACCAGCGCAATCCGTGAAGCGCACAACCGCGAGGAGTTTCTGGCACGCGCGCGGGAGCGTACGGGCCTTGACATCCGGGTTCTCAGCCGCGAGCAGGAGGCCCGCTACGGCTATCTGGCTGCGGTCAACTCGACCACGCTGGCCAACGGTTATGTGATGGACCTCGGTGGCGGCTCGCTCCAGCTCGCCCACGTGACCGACCGCCGCGAGCGCGAGTGGGCCTCATGGCAGGTGGGGGCGGTGCTGATGACAGAGCGCTTTCTGTCCGCCAAGGGGCCCGCCAAGCCCGACCAGCTGGAGGCGCTACGCGAGCACGTGCGCACCGAGATAAAGGACTTCACGTGGGAGGCGGCCGCGGCCGGTCAGGGGCGCCTTGTGGGCGTGGGAGGTGCCCTGCGCAACCTGGCCAACGCCGGCCAGCGCGCCGCTGGGCTGCCCAGCTACAGCGTCCAGGGCGCCATGATCGAGCCCGCTGCGCTGGCCGAGCTGATCCCCAAGCTCGCCGAGGTGCCCGCCGCCGAGCGCGCGCTGCCCGGCATCAAGCAGGCCCGCGCCGACGTCATCCTCGCAGCAGCAGTGGTGGCCCAGGAGGTGCTTGACGCTTCGGGACTGGACGGGATCGAGGTAACCGACGCGGGGCTGCGCGAGGGGGTGTTCTTCGAGCGCCATCTCGCCGGGCAGGACCCGCCGCTGCTTGACGACGTCAGGCGCGCCAGCGTGCTCAACCTGGCGGCCCGCTACAAGATGGACGTGGCGCACACCCGTCACGTTGCCAAGCTTGCGCTGTCCATGTTCGACCAGCTCGCCAAGATCGGACTGCACGACGGCGACCCCCGCGAGCGCGAGCTTCTGTGGGCCGCTTGCATGTTGCACGACATAGGCATGTCGGTGGACTACGACGACCACCACAAGCACTCGCGCTACCTGATCCTCAGTGCCGGGCTGCCGGGCTTCGCGCCGACGGAGGTGGCACTGATCGCCCAGGCGACGCGGTACCACCGCAAGGACATGCCCACGCCCGGCCCTCTCAGGGCCCTGTTCTCCAAGGCCGACCGCCAGCGCCTTGACCGCTGCGCCGTGCTGCTGAGGTTGGCCGAGGATCTGGAGCGCTCGCGCGACCAGCTGGTCTCAGACGCGCTCGTGAGCACCAGCAACGGCGATGTGGAGTTGCGTCTGGTGGGCGACGGGCTGGCAGCCGTACCTCTGTGGGCAGCCTCGCGCGAGCACGAGCTGTTCACGCGGGCGTTTGGCCGCGGGCTGGCCGTACGGACCTGACCGCGCCTTCAGGCGGCGCTTCGCCGTGGCAGCGCTTCGACCCACTCCAGCCGACGCGAGCAAAGCGATCGCCAGTGCGCCGCCGGGACCCTGACCAGCTGTGCCATCGAGCCCGCTCCCGCCGGCGTGAGGTAGATGGCGCGGATGTCCGCCCAGCCGCCTTCGCCGGGCGCAAGCCCTGAGGCGTCGCGTTGGATCGCCAGGCGGTGGGCGCCGGCGGCGAGCTTTACGGACAGCGGTGTCATGACCTGCTGGGTCAGCGACGTTCCGCCCACCTGACCTGCGATCGAGCCGATGCGGTGACCGTCGAGGCCAATGTGGACTTCGGGCATGAGCTGGCCTTCGATCCACACGTCCCACACCCCCGGGTGGGGCACGGTGAAGCTGCCGTGAAGGCTGCCGGGGCCGTTCAGCAGCAGGCCGATGCGCCCGCGAGTCCAACGCCTGGTGTGGTGCAGACGCGCCAGCGGGAGCTTGACCAGTTCCGGCGCGATCGCCGCAGCCAGGCTCAAGCCCGGGCGCGGACCTGCGCCAGCCCGTGCCCCATCGCCGGCCTGTGACCGACCGCGAGCCTGTGCCGCGGCCGCCGCGGCCGCCACGGCGGCGATGCTCTGGCAGGACAGTGTGCCGTCGATCGGTGCCGACGTGCCGGCGACCGGCAGGCGGGCGCTCCGGCGCCGGGCCCAGACCTGGTAGTAGGTTCCCTGCCAGGTCAGCGAGTAGGCGGCCGGCGGGCGGGCCGCACGGGGGTTGCGCCTGGTGATGATCAGCGGATAGGCGGCGAGCTTGGCGGCCGCGATCCGGTCCACTTCGACGGGGTAGCCGTGGGAGGGCACCACGCCGGCGAGCGCGGGGGGCGGGTAGATGAAGTTCGGCCCGCCCACTTCCAGGTCTCGCAGCTCATACATCGCGTATTCGTCGTAGTCGGTGAACAGCGCCGGGCCCTTGCCCGCGAAACGCCGGCCCACCGCTGCGAGCTCCTGGTAGCGCGCCGTGGGCGCCAGGTTGGACGTGTGGTATTGAACGGCGTCGGATGCCAGCACGCCAGCCACGAGTGCCGCGGCGAGCATCACTGCCACCCCCAGCCACGCGCGCGCTCGCAGGGCGGCCACGCCGGCCCATGAGACCAGGACCACGATCGGGGAGGTGAGCATCAGCGTCTTGGCATCGGTCCAAGTCGTCCCGGACGCGGTCAGGACCAACCAGACGCACAGCATCAGCGCGATCCACCAGGCCAACGTGCGGTCGGTCCTCACCACATGCCACGCGCCGATTGCAAATGCCATGAGTGCCACCGCGACGAACGCGTACGTAACTGAGAGCGCGACACCCGTGGGCGCGACGACGTAGTTGCCGCTCAGCCAGATTCCCAGTGCTCGCACAATCGGCAGCTGGCGCTGGAGGTTGCCGGGATTGGCGGTGGTCGCGATCGCTCGCGCCACTTCGACTGAGCCCGGCAGGCGCGACCACGTCGGCCACGCTCCCACGAGCACCAGTGCGATCACGGTTGCAGCCGATGCCCACACATGCTGCGCCCACACCTTGCCGCGCCCCACGGCGAGCACGGCCAGGGCCACCAGCACCAGACCCGTCGCCGCCGCCCAGGCGCCGAATGCCACACCGATCGTCGAGACCCCCGCAGCCACCACCAGCCCGAACGCCACCATCCCCCGTGGGGGTCCGCGCAGCCAGCGGTCGTGAACCACAACGAGCGCTCCCAATGCCATCAGCTCCGGCAGTGTCACCAGTTCCTTGACCTCACCGACCAGCTCGTATCCGTAGACCAGCGCCGGTACGCATGCCGTGATGGCGGCGAGCGCAGCCCAGGCGCCGTTGAGGCCAATGCGGCGGGCGAGCAGCCACGCCGGCCCCGCAGCCACAGCCAGCATGAAGGCGCAGAACGGCTGGTAGGCGAACAGCAGCGAGGCTCGCACGAGCATCGCGCTGGCGCCAAAGAGTGTGTCGGCACCCGAGGGGTAGGCGTGGCGGTAGTAGTTGTTGACGTAAACCCCTGCGGAGCTGTTGAGATCCAGGTGGGCAAAGCTCTGGCCGTGCTGCAGGATGTAGTCGGCACCGAGGATGTGCACCGCGGAGTCGGTCAGCGCCATGTACGACGACAGTGATGGGCGTCCGGCCGCGATCACGGGGGCCAGAGCGATCACATAGGTGACCGCCCCGGCGGCAACGCCCCAGGCGTGCTCGCGCCACTCAGAGACGCCACCACGTATGCGCTGCCAGCCCGCGAGCAGGCCTGCCGCGGCCAGCACGGCCATCGCGTAGGGAGTGCCAGGTGTAAGCGCCGGCACATACGTCACTAGCTGCGCGAGCGCGATCAGCCCCGCCACGCCGACTGCCACCAACAGCATCGCCGGCAAGAACGAGCCGCTGATGCGGTCGATCCCCAGGCCTACGCCGAGGCTGAGCAGCGCCAGAACAGCTGGGTACACGAGCACGGTCTCAGCGAACATGGCCAGTGCTCAAACGCTGGATGCGCGGAGTGCCGCCGCGTGGCCGGCGCAGTCAAAGAGCACGAAACTGTACGGCCCAAACGGAGGGCCGCCCCACGCCGCGGTTGGGACCTGCGGGCACGCTTTCAGCACCGCCGCCGTAGCCTGGTTGCCGCCGCGTTCGGAATAGCCTCCTCCGAGCAGCACGTACCTCGCTTCTCTGCGCGCGACCAAATTCGCCAGCTGCGCTGCGTTGACTGCCGGATCGGTCCCGCCGTAGCCGCCCAGTGCGGCGGCGCTCTGGCCCATCAGGATCAAGGGCGCAGCGGTCACCGAGGACACCGTCAGCACGCTGAAGCGCTTGGCAGTCCTGTGGCTTGAGAGATAGCTCGACAGGCTGCGGAACACGGGGGGGTTTTCACCTTCCAGTCCGAGTCCCCCGGGGCCTGCGGGAGCGTGTGGGCCGGCTGCGGGAAATGTGCCATCGACGGGCTTCAGCCATGTGGTGGTGGCATACGCGGCGGGAGCAATGAGCAGCGGTCCAAGCAGCAGTGCCACCGCCCAGGTGCTGCTGCGGCCCGCCAACGCCAGGCGCACGCGTGGGCGTAGCACCGGGACAAGCAGCGCTGTGGCCACAGCCACAGCACATGCGCCCAGCAGCAGTGGCAGCCACTTCAGGTAGTGGTCGCGCTCGAGCAGCACGCTCTGGCCGGCGACCGTGCCAAAGAGCGCCAGCGCGCCCAACAGCGCCAGCCTTCGTTGTCGCCGCGCCTGATCGACGAAGAACGCCGCACCGGCGCCCGCCATCGCCGCCGTGCCCGGTGCCAGCGCGGAGATGTAGTAAGGGTGCACGATGCCCCCGGCGAAGCTGAGCACGAGCGCCTCGACTAAAAACCAGCCGCCGAGGACCAGCACGCCGGCCAGACGCGGGTCGCGCCTTGCTGGCGGCAGTTCGGGATCCGACGAGCCTGTGCGCCACCGAAACAGGTGCGCTAGTGCCAGCGCGAGCAGGCTGACCAGGGCAAAGGGGACCAGCCACCCACCCTGCCTGCCGAGCTCGCTGTCGAGCAGGCGCAACGGTCCCACTGCGCCCGCCCAGCTTCCCTGACCGGTGGTCAGGCCGCCGGAGAGGTCCGGGATCGTGGCCACCGTGGGCCCGCTCGGCGCCTGTGTGCCCCCGGTCGGGTTGGGAGCCGTGAGCACCGCCGCGCCGGATCGGTACGGGATCGCGCCGTGCGCCCCTCCTTGGCCTTCGATGCGGCCCAGGCCGTTGTATTCGAACGCCAGGCCGAGCTCTGAGTTGTCAAGCGAGCCGCCCACATAGGGCCGCTGGGATGCGGGGACCAGGTCCACGGCTGTCATCCACACGACAGAGACCACCAAAGCGACCGCGCCACCGGCTGCGAGCCTGCGCAGGCGCTGCATCACCGATCCCGGCGCACAGAGCGCGTAGGCCACCGCGATACCAGGCACGACCAGATAGGCGGCAAGGCTCTTGGTGTTGAACGCCAACCCCACGAGCACCGCACACCCCAGCAGCGTGCGCAGGCGCCCACTCTCGATCGCACGCAGCGCGGCGCCGCACGCCACCGTCATCAACAAGATCAAGAGGGGGTCGGGCCCGTTGTCGCGCGATACCGCCACGAAGGCGGGGAAAACGGCCAACGCAGCTGCCCCCACAAGCGCCGCCCGGCGGCCGAAGGGCGTCACCATGGCCCAGTAAAGGACTGCCACCGCGAGCACACCCGCGATCGCCTGGGGCAACAGCAGTGACAACGCGGAGAACCCGAACACACGTGCGCTCGCGACCTGGACCCACAGCGCCAGCGGCGGCTTGTCGATCGTGATCAGCCCGCCCGGGTCAAAGGAGTTGAACAGGAAGTTGTGCAGCGAGCCAAGCATCGACTTGGCCCCGGCGGCGTAGAAGGTGTTCGCGTAACCGTTGTGCGCCAGTGCCACGGTGTTGAGCGCCGCCGAGGCTGCGAGCACGGCCACCAGCGGCGCGTGGCGCCAACGCAGCGCACGCGCAAGCGCCGGCCGTGCGGAAACCATTGAGCGCGGCGGGGCGATCGTTTGTTCTTGCGCCGGTGTCACTGCCCGGCGCCGAGGCCGTCAATCAAGCGGTCGAGGTCTTGCTCGTTATTCCAGGCACCCACCGAGGCCCGCAGCAGCGGTTGGTTGGGAATGTCGCGCAGCACGATCCCGCGTTCTGCCAGGCGCACCCGCTCGGCCGCCGGGTCCACGCTTGAAAACGACACGAGCGTGCTTTCGCCGCGCGGGGCCACCACTCGTCCGCACTTCGCCAGGCGCTCGACCAGCGTGTCCGCAAGCTGTAAGGCGCGGCGATGGACGTCCTGCCACCCAGCGTCCTCCAAGACACCCAGCGCAGCCAGCGCACACGCGATCGCCTCGGCGCTCAGCCCAAAGCAGTCAAAGCGACGCGCGTCAGGGTGCACATGCGCGTCGAGCCCCTCAGTGGCGGCCTCGAAATTGCCGTAACCGCGGCGTACAACCGCCAGCCGCTCTTGCAACTCGCCGCTGACGTAGAGCATGCCCAGGCCGTCGGGACCACACAGCCATTTCTGACCGGCGCCGGAGTAGGCATGGCAGCCGAGTGCCCGCACATCGACCTCGATCGCGCCCACGCCCTGGGCGCCATCGAGCAGGATCGGCACGCTGTCTGCCACCGCGGCCAGCGTGTTGGGCGCGAGTTCGCCACTGACCCAACTCACATGCGAACAAGCAAGCAGTTTGGTGTTTGGACCCACGGCCGCGGGCAGGTCCCCCAGCGCCGCCAGGCGCACCTGTGCTCCGCACAGATCTCGTGCGGCCTGGATGGCGCCGAGCAGCCCGGGATGCTCCTGGTCGCTGGTCAGGATCTCGTCACCCGGGCCGAGCCCGAGCCCCTGCACCACGAGTGAGATACCTTCGCTTGTGCACGTGGTGAGCGCAAGCTCCGCGGGGACGCAACCCAGAAGCTCTGAATAGGAGCTGCGAAGCGCGTCGGCAAGCTCATGGCGGTGTTCGAAATGCGCTGAGGTGCGGCCCGTGCGGCTCTGGTGCTCAAGCTCCTCGGCAGCCGCTTGCGTGGCGACGGCCGGCAGCGGGCCGTCGGTGCCTGCGTTGAGGTAGGCCCACTCCGCGAGCACCGGGAACTGCTCACGCAATGAATCGATCCGATCCGAGGGCTGGCCGTAAGGGGTCCGGTCCATGGCTGTCGATGAGGATAATGGGCCGGTGGTGTCGGCAAACCCCTTGTGGACGCCCTCGGCGCAATGGGTCGAGCGCGCCACGTTGACCGGCTACATGCGCTGGTTGGCGGAGCGTCACGGACGTCGCTTCGACGACTACGACGGACTCTGGCAATGGTCGGTGACCGAGCTTGAGCAGTTCTGGACGAGCATCTGGGACTTCTGTGGCGTCACCGCCGAGGGGTCCTATGGGCGGGTGCTCGAACACGAGCGCATGCCTGGCACACGCTGGTTTGTCGGCGCGAGCTTGAACTTCGCGGAGAACGTCCTGTGCCCGCGGCCCGGCCAGGCGGCCCGCGCCGATGGCGACGTCGCCGTGGTGCACGCCTCCGAGCTGCGCGAGCTTGACACGCTCACGCGGGGCGAGCTACGCGAGCGCGTCGCGCTCGTGGCCGGAGGCCTGCGCGAGCTGGGAGTCGATCCGGGCGACCGCGTGGTCGCGTACATGCCCAACATCGTCGAGACCTTGATCGCATTCCTGGCCACCGCTGCAGTTGGCGCGGTCTGGTCGAGTGCAGCGCCCGAGCTCGGCGCACGCAGCGTGATCGACCGCTTCTCGCAGATTGAGCCGAAGGTGCTTTTGGCAGTGGACGGCTACCGCTACGGCGGCCGCGACTACGATCGCGCGGCCGCGCTCGGAGAGCTGGTCGGCGCGCTGCCCAGCCTGGAGCATGTCGTCGTTCTCGACTACCTCGCCGGCGCAGCCGCTTCGGCGGCCGGCGTTGCATCGCGCGTAGGGCCCGCGAGCGGCGGGCCGCGACTGTGGCGCTGGCCAGAGCTTGAGCGGGCCGGGGAGGGGGCGACGCTCAGCTTCCAGCGTGTCGCCTTCGATCACCCCCTTTGGGTGCTCTATTCCTCCGGGACCACGGGCCTGCCGAAGGCGATCGTGCACGGCCACGGGGGGATGTTGTTGGAGCAGCTCAAGAAGGGGTACATGCACCTCGACCTGCGTCGCGAGGACAGGATGTTCTGGTACACGACGACCGCCTGGATGATGTGGAACTTCTTGGTCGGGTGTCTGCTCACCGAGGCCGCTGTCGTGCTCTACGACGGCAGCCCCGTTCATCCGGATCCAGACGCGCTGTGGACCCTGGCGCAGCGCGCTGCAATCACCTGCCTGGGTACAAGTGCCGGCTTCATCACAAACGCGATGAAGCAGCCCCCGGGCAGCGCCGGCCCGGGCGAGCGCTTTGATCTGTCGGCCCTGCGCGCGATCGGATCGACCGGGTCACCGCTGGCGCCGGAGGGTTTTCAATGGGTCTACGAGCAGGTCGATCCCGATATCTGGCTGTACTCCACCAGTGGCGGCACGGATGTGTGCACCGCATTTGTCGGCGGCTGCCCGATCCTGCCGGTCTACGCCGGCGAACTGCAGTGCCGCGCACTTGGCTGTGCGGTGGAGGCCTATGACGAAACCGGCGCCAGCGTGACCGAGGCGGTGGGCGAGCTCGTGGTCACCCGCCCGATGCCGTCGATGCCCCTGTACCTGTGGGGCGACCACGACGGCAGCCGTTATCGCGATACCTATTTCGCGATGTTCGACGGCGTCTGGCGCCACGGCGACTGGATCGCCATCACACCGCGTGGCGGGGCGATCATCTATGGACGCTCCGATGCGACGATCAATCGTGGCGGCGTGCGCATGGGTACCAGCGAGATCTATCGCGCTGCCGGTGCCGTCGCCGAGGTCCGCGAGGCCCTCGTGGTGGATGTACCTCGCGACGACGCGCTGGAAATGCTCCTGTTCGTGGTGCTCGCAGACGACGTCGTGCTCGACGACGAGCTGCGCGCCGCGATCAAGCGCAGGATCGCCGAGGATTGCTCACCGCGCCACGTGCCCAATGCGATTCTGCAGATTGCCGCGGTGCCGCGCACGCTCACGGGCAAGCTGCTGGAGGTGCCCGTGAAAAAGATCCTGATGGGCGCGGAGCCCGACGACGTGGTCAGCCTGCAGTCGCTCGCCAATCCCGAGGCGCTTGCACCGTTCGCGCAGCTGGCCCAGCGCCTGCGCGCCGGCACGCCCTGGTGATCGCGCCGGCGCCGGCTGTGCCCGGCGTCATGGGCATCTAGCAGGAGTGTGGTACCGGGCCGTCGAAAGATTGCGCCGATGACACCTGAGTCGGTCACGACGGAGGCGCCAGCGCAAAACGGCGCGGCAAAGCGCAACGGGCGCATCACCCGTTCACGCAAGGTCGGCTCCAGTAACGGTGCCACGAGCACCCCGGAGTCTCACCAGAGCCTGTCGACCTACATTCAGGCGCACTTCGATGAATGCTCGCGTTCGCAAAAGGATGTGGCGCAGTACATCGTCGATCACCTCGACGAGGCGGCCTTCCAGACGGCCGAGGAACTCGCGCGTCGCGCGAACACGTCGAGTTCCACGGTTGTGCGCTTCTCGCAAGCGCTCGGCTTTGACGGCTTTCCCGAGCTTCAGGCGGCGGCACGCGAGGAGTACCGGCGCCTGCACCAGTCCGCTTCCGATGGCGAGACCCGTGGGTCGCTGCCGTTGTTTTCTCTCGATCAGAGCGAGTTCGAGACCTCACTGGCGGCAGATCACGTAAACGTCGAGGAAACCGCGCGCAGGGTTTCGCGGGCCTCCGTCGAGGCTCTCATCGACGCGATCGTTGGCGCCGAGAAGGTTGTCGTCGCAGGCACCGACCAGATGGCGTTCTTCGCGAGCTACCTCAGACACCTTCTGATGCTGCTCGACCTCCGCGTCGACGTGGTCGCCAGCCCCTCCCAGGAGGCGCTGTCGCGTCTGGGGCGCATCGACGAGCGCACGCTCGTGATCGGTCTGTCGGCAGGTCGTCCGCACCCGTTGGTGGTGCGCGCGATGAAGCTTGCACGCCATCGTGGCGGCCAGACCGCGGCGATCACCGACGCCACGCTTTCCGAGGTCGCAAAACTCGGCCAGATCAAGCTCTACTACTCCTCCAACAGCCCCGCGTATGTGCGCTCCCACACCGCGCTTTTGGGGTTGTTGCAAGCGCTCGCCTACGGCGTCTACGCGCGTGACAGCTCGCAGTACGAAGACCGCATCAAGGCTTTCCGGCTGAAGTAGGGCCGGGCGCCTTCGCGCCTCTCTGTCGCCGCGGTTGCGGCAAGTAAACTGGGCTTATGCGCGACGAGGCGACTTTCTCTGTCAAGGCGGGTCTGGCCGAGATGCTCAAGGGCGGCGTGATCATGGACGTGGTCACGCCCGACCAGGCCATGGTGGCGGAGGCCGCCGGCGCCGCCGCCGTGATGGCCCTGGAGCGCGTTCCCGCCGACATTCGCCGTGACGGTGGGGTGGCGCGCATGTCTGACCCCGAGATCATCGCGGCGATCACTGAAGCCGTGACCATCCCTGTCATGGCCAAGGCCCGCATCGGGCACTTCATGGAGGCGCGGGTGCTCGAAGCGCTCGAGGTCGACTACATCGACGAGTCCGAGGTGCTGACGCCTGCCGACGAGGCAAACCACATCGACAAGTGGGCGTTCAAGGTGCCCTTCGTGTGCGGCGCCACAAACCTTGGCGAGGCGGTGCGCAGGATTGGTGAGGGCGCCGCGATGATTCGCTCCAAAGGGGAGGCGGGCACGGGTGACATCGTCGAGGCAGTGCGCCACATGCGTGAGATCACCGGTGCGATTCGCCGCCTCGCGGGCCTCTCCAGTGATGAGTTGCCCACCGCCGCCAAAGAGCTGCAGGCGCCACTCGAGCTAGTGCGTTCGATTGCGCGTGACGGCCGTCTGCCCGTGGTGCTGTTCTGTGCCGGTGGTATCGCCACGCCAGCCGACGCCGCGCTGATGATGGCACTTGGCGCCGAAGGCGTTTTCGTGGGCTCTGGCATCTTCAAGTCCGAGGACCCGCCGGCGCGTGCGCGTGCGATTGTGGAAGCCACTACGCACTGGCAGGACGCCGAGCGCGTGGCGCAGGCTTCGCGTGCGCTGGGGGGCGCGATGGCCAGCCTGGAGAGCTCAAAGCTCGAGCACGAGCAACTGTTGGCCCAGCGCGGCTGGTAGTACGCGGCGACGTGGCCGCGGCAGATCGCCAGCCCAGCACGCCGGCGGGCGAGCAGGGCCGGACGGCGCTTGTGGGGGTGCTTGCGCTGCAAGGAGACTTCGAGGCGCACGCGCGCGTGCTCGGGCGCCTCGGCGCACGCGTCGTCGCGGTGCGTGTGCCCGCCGACCTCGACGGTGTGCAGGCGCTGGTCCTGCCCGGGGGTGAGTCCACGACGATGACCCTGGGAGTTGAGCGAGAGGGCCTGGCCGAGCCGCTGCGCGCGCTTGCGCGCGACGGAGTACCGCTGCTGGGCTCGTGCGCCGGTCTGATCATGCTCGACTCAGAGCATCTGGGGCTGATGGACATGCGTGCCGACCGCAACGCCTTCGGCCGCCAGATCCGCAGCTTCGAGGCGGACATCGAGATGGACGAGCTGCCCGGCGGGCCGATTCGGGGGATCTTCATACGCGCGCCCCAGATCGCCGAGCACGGCCCCGAGGTGCGGATCCTTGCGACCGTTGAAGGACATGCCGTGGCGGCACGTCAGGGCGACATGCTCGTGGTCTCGTTCCACAGCGAGCTGACGGGCGACGATCGCCTACACGTCTGGCTGCTTCAACGCGCCGCCGAGCGCCGCGCGCGGCGCTGAGCCACCGGCCCCGGATTAGGGGTCGGCGATGCCGGCGGTGCAATACTCGCCGTCATGCGGATCGCCGTGTCAAGCGATATGAGCGCCGGCGTCGCCGAGGGTCTCGTCGAGAAGCTCGACAGCCTTGGTCACCAGGTGATTGCGCACGGGGCGCTGGCCAGGGATGAGTCGGAGCAGTGGGCGTGGGCGTCGGAGCGCGCCGCCCGCGATGTCGCCGAGGGTCGCGCCGACAGGGCGATCGTCTGCTGCTGGACCGGGACGGGCGCATCGATCGCCGCCAACAAGGTGCGCGGTGTGCGCGCCGCGCTGTGTCAGGACGCCGCCACAGCCGCCGGCGCGCGACGCTGGAACGATGCCAATGCGCTGGCGATCAGCCTCCGGGTCACCGCTGCCGGGCAGCTCGAGGAGATCCTTGAGGCGTTCCTGGAGGCCGAGCCAAGCGCCGCTGAAGCCGACCGCGCAAACGTCGAGCACGTCAGCGCGATCGAGCGCGAGCAGGGCGAAAGCTGAAGCGCGTCCGGCGCTACTGCGCCCCGCGCCAGGTCAGCCAGGCGATCACCGGCTGAAGCGGCAGGCGCGCCCATAGCAGCGGCTTCGGGATGCGCTTGAAGCGCCCCGGGCACACGGCCATGTAGATGTTCGCGGGAAAGACCGCCACCAACAGGGCCACAAGCCACGTGCGTGCCGGACCGCGGGTGCTGCGGGGAATGATTGCCAGCCCGCCCACAAGCTCCGCGACGCCGCTGATCACGACAACCTGGTGCTTGAAACGCCGCAGCGGCGGCGGCACGATCGGCTCATATATATGTGGCCGCAACAGGTGCAGCGAGCCGGCTCCAGCCCAGAACGCGACGGTGGCGTAACGGCCTTTGGAGGTCCTGGTCATCTGTGGCCAGCCTACCGACTCCCGGCCGCGGCGCCCTACCCTCGGCGCTAGTTCAGCTCGCCGCGAAGCGCACGACGCCGCCGCGCTCGCCTTCGCTGACGCGTCCCTGCAGCGCAAGCAGATCTGTGTGACCGAGCACCTCTGAGAGCGTCAGGTACGTCTGCATGGTTGCCATGTCGCCCCACAGGCGGGCTGCGATCTCGTGTGCCGTCAACGGCCCGTCGGCGAGTAGACGGTGGATCTTCTCGGCCCGGCGCGCGTGCATGCGCAGGCGCGCGTCGATCAGCGCCACGTGGTCTGAGATTGGGCCACCGTGTCCGGGCAGCACCCTCTCCAGGTCCATCTCGCGGGTCTGACGCAGCGAGTCCAGGTAGGCGACAAGTGCTTGTGGCCGCGGCCCGTTGTAGTCACCGTCCACTCCCAGCGGTGGGGCGGCGATCGGGTTCGAGGAGACGTGCTCGATCAGATGATCGCCGGCGATCAGCAGCCGACGGCGGGAGTCCCAGAAGACGGTGTCCGACGGGCTGTGGCCCGGCCGGTGGTACACCGTCAGCGTGCGCCCTGCGAGCTTGAGCTCGTCGCCGTCCTTCAGCGCGCGCGTGACCTCGACCGAGGAGCCCCACGCGCGGAGCGCGGCGCTACTTGGGCGCAGCGCCATGACCACCTCGGCGGGCACGCCGTGTTCGTGCATCACGCGCTCGCCGAAGCGCTCCTGGGTCTCGCCGGCACTGCGTGCACGGCCGAGGTCTGCGGCCAGGCCCGCCAGGGCTGCCACCTCGGCTCCGGAGCGGCGTGCCAGCACCCCCGCCAAGCCAACGTGATCGACGTGCTGGTGGGTGATCACCAGCAGCTGCAAATCCTCGACGCGGCGGCTGTGCAATGCAAGCGCACGCTCGAGCTCGTCCAGCGCGGTCGCGGAGTTTGGGCCGGAATCGATCAGCGTGAGCGGCTCGTCGTCGATCAGGTACGCGTTGACGCGGCCGATCGGAAACGGTGTGGGGATCGCCAGCCGGTGGATGCCACTCGCGGCCGTCTGCCGCTCCATTGCTGTCTGCCGCTCATCCGCGGCCTGGGTCGGGCTTGGCCGGCCCGCGCTCACGAGCGGATCAGGGCGAGCACCTCGTCGCGGCGCCGCAGCATGTCCTCGTGTGAGCGCAATGACTCAAGACACAACCTCAGCAGCGGCTCGGTGTTGGACGGGCGCACGTTGAAATGCCAGTCGTCGTAGTCGATCGACACGCCGTCGAGCCACTGCTGCTGCGCATCGGCGTAGTGCTCAGAGATCTCCTGCATCTTGGCCTGGGGATCGGAGACCTCGGAGTTGACCTCGCCGGAGATGAAGTAGCGCTCGCGGTAGCGCGCAAGCAGTGCCGAAAGCGGCTTTCCCTGCTTGGACAGGTGCTCGAGGATCAACAGCGCGGGAAGCGTGCCGGAGTCGGCGCAGTAGAAGTCGCGGAAGTAGTAGTGGCCGGAGACCTCGCCGCCAAAGAGGGCGCCCTCGTCGCGCATGCGCCCCTTGAAGAACGCGTGACCAACGCGGTTGATGTAGGGGGTGCCGCCGGCGGCAAGCACCGTGTCCGGCACCGCGCGCGAAGCGCGTACGTCGTAAAGGATCGACTCCCCGTTGTGTTTGGCCAGCAGTGCCTCCGCCAGCAGCGCGGTCAAGAAGTCGCCGTCGATGAACGCGCCCGTCTCGTCGAAGAAAAAGCAGCGGTCGGCGTCGCCGTCCCAGGCGATTCCAAGGTCGGCGCCGGTCGCGCGCACGCGCTCGATGATCGCCCTGCGATTGTCCTCAAGCAGCGGGTTGGGTTCGTGGTCGGGGAAGTTGCCGTCCGGTACCCAGTAGGTCTCGGTCAGATCGAGCCTGAGGTCTCTCAGCACCGGCCCCACCATCAAACCGGCCATGCCATTGCCGCCGTCGACGACCACCTTCAGCGGCGCGATCTGTTCGGGATCGATGAAGCTGAGCACGGCCGCCTGGAATTCGGCGTAGATATCGGCTGACTCACAGGAGCCGCTGCCCGCAGAATCAGCGGTGGCCGCACCTGGGGCGACCTCGGAGGCGTCCATCAGGCCGTTCTGTACGAGTACGCGAATGTCGTCAATCCCCGTGTCGCCGGAGAGCGCAAGCGCGCCGTCGCGCACGAGCTTGGCGCCCGTGTAGGCCTTGGGGTTGTGCGACGCCGTGCACATCAGCCCCCCGTCCAACCCCCGCGAGCCGACGAGGAAATAGAGCATCTCGGTGGCGATCATGCCGGCGTCGGTGACGTGGGCGCCCTCGCGCATCAGGCCGTCGCGGTAGCGCGCCGACAGCTCGGGGGCGCTCAGGCGCATGTCGCGTCCGAGGCCGACGTGCAGGTCCGCAGTCGGCTTGCCCACGAGCCCCGAGAGCACGCGTGCAAAGGCGCGTCCAATCGCGTACGCAACGTCGCCGTCGATGTCCTCGCCGTAGATGCCACGAATGTCGTACGCCTTGAAGATCTTGTCCGGTGGGACGCTCATGGTCGCGATCTCACTGCATGCGCGCGCGGTGTGAGCGCGGCGCGATCATGTCGGCCCAGTCGGCGTCGTCGGTGCGGCCGGGCTCGCTTGACGCGATGAACTCAAGCAGCGCCGCCGCCAATCCGTCGGGGTCTTCCAGGTGGGGGAAGTGCGCCGCCGCCGGCAGCGTCACAAAGCGGCTGTGCGGCACGGCGGCGTGAGTCCGGCGTCCGTGGGATATCGGGATCGTGCGATCGCGCTCGCCCCAGACAATCAGCGTGGGCATGCCGTCAAGCAGATATAGCCGGTCGGTTGCGCTCACACGCTGTCCGCGCACATCGATCACGGAGCGCAGCGTATGCAGGAACGCCTCGCGGGCGCCGCGACGCTCAAGTGGTCGCAGAGCGCGCGCGATCGCCTGCAGGTGCACGCCCGTGCCTACGCCGTGTTCGTCCAGGCGCTCTCCAGCGCGCCACAGCGTGCCCGACACCCTGGGGTTTGAGCCCAGTGCCAGCAGGCCTGCGACTCCCGGCAAGGTGGCGCCCCGCAGCAGCGAGCTGACCTCGCGGCCAAGGCCACCGCTTGAGACCAATACAAGGCGCTCGACGCGGTGTGGGAACTGGTAGAAGAACTCCATCGCCACGCCACCGCCGAGAGAGTGCCCGACGATCGTGGCGCGCTCGATTCCCAGTACAGCGAGCATGTCTCGGATGAACGCGGCATGTGCCCCCATCGAATAGTCGCCCCGGGGCGTGGCCGAGTCGCCGTGGCCGATCAGATCCGGCGCAACCACAAGGTGGTTTGAGGCGAGCCGCATGGCCACGCGCTGCCAGTGCCGCGACGAATTGACCATCCCGTGGATCAGCACAAGCGGTGGTCCTGCGCCGGCTGTGCGGTAGATCACGCGGTGCCCATGGAGGTCCATCTGCCAGGTCGCAAAGGAGTCCTGCGGATCCGGCGGCTGCTCGGACCCAGGCCAGTCCGGCAGTTCGCTTTTGAGCCTTGTCTCGATGCCGCGGACCTTATCGGGCGAACAGGTCCATAGAATCGTTGACTGTGTCCGGGCATTCGAAGTGGTCCTCGATCAAGCACAAGAAGGCGGCCGTCGACGCCCGCCGTGGCGCCCAGTTCTCAAAGCTCGCACGTGCGATAACCGTTGCTGCGCGCGACGGCGGCGGTGACACGGACGGCAATCCGACGCTGGAGAACGCAATCCAGAAGGCCAAGGCCGCATCGATGCCCAAGGACAACATCGAGCGCGCGATCGCCAAGGGGACTGGCGCAGGCGCCGACGCCGACGCGATCGAAACCGTCGTCTACGAGGGCTACGGCCCCGGTGGCGTGGCGGTTCTGGTCGAGACCCTGACCGACAACCGCAACCGCACAGGAGCCGATGTGCGCCTGATGTTCACCAAGCAGGGTGGCAGCCTGGGCGAGCCCGGTTCCGTGGCTTATCTGTTTGAGAAGAAGGGCACGATCGTGGTTGACAGCTCGCGCTACTCAGAGGACGACCTGCTCGCGGCCGTCGAGGCCGGGGCCGAGGACATCTCGATCGATGAGGACGTCTTTGAGATCGTCACCGAGCCGGCGGCTTTCGCGCCCGTGCGCAAGGCGCTGGAAGCAGCCGACGTGGAGATCGAGTCCGCTGAGCTCGCGTACCGTCCCGCCAGCCTGGTGCCCGTGTCGGAGGAGCAGGCGGGCAAGCTCATGCGCCTGCTCGAGTCCTTGGAGGACAACGATGACGTCAGCGCCGTGCACGCCAACTTCGACATCCCCGCCGAGGTGCTCGAACGCGTAGCGGGCTGATTGCCCGTGCCCATGACGCGTGCGCCCACGACCAGTCGGTGCCTATGACGAGCGGGGTGCCTATGCCGCGCCCGCGCCGCGGTTCTGGCTCGCCGCTGAGTTAGCCCTGTCAGGGAGGCATCCGATGCGGTGCCCAGAATCAGAAGCAATGGTGGTTTTAGGCATCGACCCGGGGCTTGCCAATACAGGCTATGGCGTGGTCGATCGCCGCGGCGGCCGGCTCGTGGCGCTGGACGGCGGCGTGATCGAGACTGCGCCGGATGTCGCCACGGAGCGGCGACTGGCGCTGATCGCGGCGCAGGCGGCTGCGCTGCTTGATGAACACTCCTGTGAGGCCGTTGCCTTTGAGGATCTCTACTTCGGCCAGAACATCGTCAGTGCGTTTGCCGTCGGCCATGCGCGGGGCGTGCTGATGTTGCTCGCCGGCGAACGGGATCTGCCCTGCTTCTCCTATACCCCTCAACAGGTCAAGGCGGCCGTGTGCGGCCATGGGCGCGCCCCCAAGGACCAGGTCGCGCGGATGGTCGCGCACATGCTCTCGTTGCCCCAGACGCCAACGCCAGACCACGCCTCGGATGCGCTCGCTGTGGCGATCTGCCACAGCAATACCGCGCCGTTTCGCGCTGCGATGCCCGCGGCAATAGGGGGCGCGCTGTGATTGGGCTGCTGCGCGGAGAGGTGATGACGCGACGGTCTGACCACGTGCTGCTGCTGTGCGGCGGCGTGGGCTACCGCGCGGCGGTGTCCGCCGAGACGCTGCGCCACGTGCCCGCGGTGGGTCGTGAGACAACGCTGCACACAACGCTCTTTGTTCGCGACGACGCGCTTGCCCTGTACGGATTTCACTGCGAGGAGGAGCGCGACCTGTTTGGCATGTTGCTTGCCGTTCAGGCGGTCGGCCCGAAGGTCGCGCTCGCGATCCTCTCGTTGGGCCCTGTGCGCGAGCTCGTGGCCGCGATCGCCGCCGGCGACGCCCGGCGTTTTCAGGTCGCGCCTGGAGTTGGCAAGCGCACGGCCGAGCGCATCGTCGCTGAGCTGCGCGAGAAGGTTGCGCTGGATGGCAATGGCACAGGCCTCGGCGCGATCGGCGCCGCCGTGGGCTCAAGCGGCGACGGCGACCCGCGGACACTGGCGCGCGACGGGCTGCTCGAGCTTGGCTACACGCTCGTAGAAGCTGACGCGCTCTTGCGCGCCTCCACCGGTTCAAGCAGCGAGGAGTTGATCGCGGGTGCGCTTCGCGCTGCGCGTGCAGCGTGATCGCCTGCGAGCTGATGCCATGACCGAGCGAGAACGCATCCAGACCCCTTACCTCACCGCCGAGGACGAGCTCGATCGCTCGCTGCGCCCGCGCCGGCTGGCGGAGTTCGTCGGCCAACACGCACTCTGTGACCAGTTGTCGGTCGCGATCGATGCCGCCCGCGCCCGTGGCGAGGCGCTCGACCACGTGCTGCTTGCCGGCCCGCCGGGCCTCGGCAAGACCTCGCTGGCGCAGATCGTCGCCGCAGAGCTGGAGGTCCCCTTTGTGCAGACGGCCGGCCCGGCGCTTGAGCGCAAGGGCGACGTGGCGGCGTTCCTGACAGCGCTTGAGCCGCGCAGCGTGTTCTTCGTCGATGAGATTCATCGCCTGCCGCGTGCACTTGAGGAGACCCTGTATCCAGCGATGGAGGATCGGCGGATGCCAATCACCGTGGGCCAAGGTGCCGGCGCGCGCGTACTGACACTCGATCTGCCGCCATTTTCGCTGATCGGAGCCACCACGCGGGCGGGCCTGCTGACGACCCCACTGCGCGATCGCTTCGGCATCCAGGCACGCCTGGAGGCATACCCGCCCCAGGACCTGGCCACGATCGTTGAGCGCGCGGCCGGCATTCTTGGCATACGGCTCGAGGACGCCGGCGCCGTGACGATCGCGGCGCGCAGCCGCGGCACGCCGCGCGTGGCCAACCGGCTGCTCAAGCGCGTACGCGATTACGCCGAGGTGCGCATGGGGGGCGTCGTCGGTCAGCGTGCCGCCGAGGAGGCGCTGGAGTTTCTTGAGGTCGATGCGCGCGGGCTGGACCGTCTGGACCGCGAGATCCTGCGCGTCATCTGTGCGACCTTCGACGGTGGTCCCGTAGGGCTTTCGACGTTGGCCGTGGCGGTCGGCGAGGAGCAGGAAACGATCGAGGATGTCTATGAGCCATACCTGCTGCGCGAGGGTCTCATCAAGCGCACCCCGAGGGGACGCGAGGCGACCCCGGCTGCCTTCGCGCACCTCGGCCTGCCAGCGCCCCAACGCGGCGGCCAGTCTGCCGCGGCGGCCCTGTTCTAGCCGGCCATGGGCGCTTCTGCGACCGTTTGCCGCGCGCCTTCCGTAGTCTGTGCGTGCCGATGTCTCACCCGTTCATCTGCCCCAACTGCGGTCACCGCACCAGCGAGCACGACCGCAATCTGGGCTTCACCCGCCAGCCCAAAGGCTGCGCCAAGTGCGGCTTTGCCTTTCTCTTTGAGCTGCTCGATGACTACTACCCGGCGCCCGATGCCGCGTTTTTCGTGTGCGACCGCGATGCCCGTGTGATTGGCTGCGGGCGCAACTCCTTCGCGCTCACCGGCCTGGAGGAGGAGGAGGTGATCGGCCGCCGCGTCGATGAGGCGCTCGGTTTGCGCTTCGGTGAAGGCGAGGACCCCGTTGCGACCGTGCTCGAGTGGGGTGTGCGGGCGCTGGAGAAGCCTGTGCGGGTTTCAGGCGATCGTGATGCACCGGCCGACGCCAAGGCCGACCTGTTCCCAGCCTATGACGACGACGGGGGACTGTTGCTCGTGCTCACTCCGGAGCGCAAGTGATGCCGCGGCCGCGGCCATGCCATGACTACATCGTCGGTCTGATTCTCTAAGCTCGACCGGGGAAGAGATGCAGAGTCGTCGCCGCAACGCCTTCGTGCTAGCCGTGGTCGCAGGGTTGACCCTGGTCTCGGTCTACGCGATCGTGGCAAAGACCACGAGTCTTGGACTGGACCTCAAGGGCGGGGTCCAGCTCATCTATGAAGGCAAGGCCACCACGAAGGCGAAGGTGACCACCGAATCACTGGAACGCGCGATCGAAATCATGCGCAAGCGCGTCGATCAGCTGGGCGTGGCCTCACCCGAAATTCAGCGCTCCGGCGCAAAAGAAATAACTGTGGCGTTGCCGGACGTACACAACGTCAGGCGTGCAGAAGAACTCGTGGGCAAGACGGCTCAGCTCTACTTCTATGACTGGGAGCCGAACGTGATCGGCCCCAACGGCAAGCCCGATCCAAGCGAAGCGGCCGTCACAGGTGACGGCGAGTCCAGCGGGCCCGGTGGCTCCGGCACGGGCCTTCCGGAGTACTCCGCAGTCCTGCGTGCCGCCAAGCGCCCGCCCGTGCTGCCGCCCACCAGCTCGGACCTCGTCAGCTACCAGCCGGGTTGCACGCTAGCGGATAACGAAGCGAAATCGAGCCCCAACGCAGGCTGCATCTACGGCGCCTGGTACCTGTTGAACGAGTCTGATTCAGCGGTTCTGCGTGGGCCCGAAGCTACTCGTGCCGATCTCTACGCCACCACCGAAAAGGTCGCGGCCGGTTCGAAGCTCGAGGCGGTCCACGTCAATCCGGGGACCGTTGTCGTGCAGTCAACCCCTGAGGAACAGTCCGGCGGCAAGACGCGCTTGATCAACAGCTGGTACGTGCTTAACGACGACCCGGTGCTGACGGGCAACGCCATCAAGAACCCGCGTGAGGAAGCCGAAAACGGTGGTTCTGGTGCGCCCGAGGTGGCGTTTGAATTCTCGGGCACCGGGCGCAAGATCTTCGAACAGACGACCAAGGAAATTGCGCGTCGCGGCGAACGACTGCACCTGCCGGGCCAGTCCAAGGCGGACAGCCTCCAGCACTTTGCGATCGTGCTGGACAACGGCCTGATAACGGTTCCCTCGATCGACTACACCGAGTACCCGGAAGGGATCGATGCCACCAACGGCTCGGTGATCAGCGGTGACTTCACGCTCACTTCGGCGCAGAACCTCGCCAGCGAGCTCGCGTCGGGCGCGCTGCCGATCGGCCTGAACCTGATCTCGTCGTCGCAGGTCTCAGCGACCCTTGGAAAAACGGCCCTGCGCCAGGGCTTGACCGCTGGACTCGCCGGCCTGCTGATCGTGTGTGGCTTCCTACTGCTCTTCTACCGCGTGCTCGGAGCGATCGCGATCGTCGGTCTGGGGATCTACGGCATGTACCTCTATGCGCTCGTGAATGTGATCCCGGTCACGCTGACGCTTCCAGGTATCGCCGGCATCATCCTCACGATCGGCGTGGCCGCTGACGCCAACATCGTGATCTTCGAGCGCATCAAGGAGGAGATCCGTGCTGGGCGCTCGATCCCCGCGGGTATCGCCAGTGGCTACAAGCACGGCTTCGCTGCGATCATCGACGCCAACGTCGTCACCTTCATGACCGCGTTCATCCTGTTCGCGCTGGCCACCGCTGAAGTCAAGGGGTTTGCGTTCATGCTCGGCCTGGGCGTGCTCGTGTCGCTGTTCACGGCCGTGCTCGCCACACAAGCTGCCCTGGGGACGATGGCGCGCTCACGTGTCATTGGTCATCCGCTGGCGCTTGGTGCCGGCCCCAAGCGCCGGCAGTGGACGATGGATTTCATGGGCTCGTCGCGCTGGTTTTTCTCGCTGTCGGGCACGATCCTGTTGATCGGAGCGCTGGCGATCGGCGGCAGGGGACTGAACTTCGGCATCGACTTCAAGTCCGGCACGCGCATCCAGACCTCGTTTGCGCACAAGGTCAGCCAGAGCGAGATCGCCTCACTGCTGAAGGCCGACGGCCACCCCGGGGCTCAGGTGCAGAGCTTCAAGAGCAAGGGCGTGGGCGGCTCGGGCTACCAGATCTCGGTCAGGCAGCTTGCGCCCTCGCAGCTGGCCAAGGTGCGCTCAGACCTCGAGCAGAAGCTTGGAGCCAAAGAAAGCACTTTCTCGGCCAACTCGATCGGACCCACGTTCGGCGCGACCGTCGCGAAGGAGGCGGTGATCGCGATCATCGCCTCGCTGCTCGTGATCTCGGGCTACATAGCGTTGCGGTTCGAGTGGAAATACGCAGTGCCAGTGCTGATCGCGTTGATGCACGACCTGCTGATCACGACGGGCGTGTATGCGCTCACGGGCAAGGAAGTGAGCGCCGCCACCGTTGCGGCCCTGCTGACGATTCTGGGGTATTCGATGTACGACACGATCATCGTCTTTGACCGAATACGCGAGAACGTCCCGCGGATGCCGCGCGCAGCCTTCTCGCAGATCGTCAACCGCTCGATGTCTGAGGTGCTAACCCGGTCGCTGGCCACCAGCTTCTGCACGCTGCTGCCCGTGCTCGCGCTGCTTTTGTTCGGCGGCGAAACGCTCGGCGACTTCGCCTTCGCGTTGCTCGTCGGCATCGCCTCGGGCGCATACTCGTCGATCTTCATTGCCTCGCCGGTGCTCACGCACTGGAAGGAACGCGAGCCTGCCTATCGCAACCGGCACAACCGTCTGGTCGGCGAGTACGGCTTCGTGCCCGCATACGCAAGCGGTGCAGCCGTAATCGCGACGCCACCAGAGTCCCCTGCCGCCAAGCGCAACAGGCGCGGCCTTCTGGTAGCGCCCGAGGAGCCCGGCGAGGGCATCTCGGCGGAGGAGTTCGAGGAGCTCGTGCGCGATCTGGACGTCGAGCAGCCCAGCCGGCCCGCGAGCGGCCGCGGTAGCGCCGACACGGCGGCTGCGGTCAAGACCGGTGTCCCCCCGCGCGCGCCCAAGCCAGAGCAGATCGATGCACCGGCGCAGCCAGCGCAAGACGCCGAGCAAGCGCCCGTGCAGCCCGCGGCAGATGCCACCCCCGAGGAGCTTGTGCTCAAGGATCAGCCCGCTCGACGCGCCAAGCCGCGGCGTCAGCGTGGCCGCCGCCACGGACGGTCACGATGAGCCTGGGTCTCGGCAGACAGGCGCGCCGCCGGGCGTCGACCGCTACCGGAAAGCGGGGTGACTGAACCGTGGGACTGCTCGCCTGGGTGATCATGGGTCTCGCGATCTGGCACTTCACGATCTTCGTGCCCGACCGCTTCTGGGGTGGCATCGTGGGCGCCCTGATCGGCTCGCTCGCAGGAGCGGTCGTGATCGGCTTCATCATCAATCTGATTGCACACTCGGCGCTCGCTGTGCCGGGTGAAAAGGCGACTGACATCGGGGTGGTGCTCTACGCGGTGCCCGGGGCGCTCGTGGGCATCGCTGTCGTCTACTGGCTGGGCATGCGCCGCGAGCAGCACGCCGCCGAGCTGGCCGACTAGCACGGTCACGTCGGCTGCGGCGCGCTTGTTCCGTCTGCGCTGACGCCTACCCTGACCGGTCATGGATGGCGCCAAGCTTCAATTAAATCCTTGCCTATCCGCTGAGGTGACGCGCCTGAGGCAGGCGCTGGGAGTGAGTCCCGTAACAGCGCAGGTCCTGGTTCGCCGCGGTTTCTCAGACCCAGCTGGCGCCCACGTGTTCCTAAGCGCCGATGAGCTCCATGACCCCTCAGCTTTTGGCGGACTGGATCAAATCGTCGAGATGGTGCTGATCCATCTCTCTGCGGGCTCGCAGATAACGGTCCACGGCGACTACGACGTCGACGGCGTGTGCTCGACGGCCGTGCTCGTGCGCGCGTTACGGAGGCTGGGCGCAGCCGCGGACTGGTATCTGCCGGATCGTTTGAGCGATGGCTACGGGCTCAACGCGGACACGGTCACGCGCTTGGCGGCACGCGGCACGCGGCTGTTGATTACAGTCGACTGTGGGATCACAGCTGTCGCTGCGGTGGCCTCGGCACGGGCTGCCGGTATGGACGTGATCGTCACAGATCACCATGCCTGGGACCCCGGCGAGCTCCCGGACGCACTGATCATGCATCCGCGCATCTGCGGCTATCCGTGTCCGGATCTCTGCGCCACCGGCGTCGTCTACAAGCTCGCGCAGGCGCTGGCTGCCGCCGCCGGCCGTGGCGTCAGGGAGACCGAGGAGGACCTCGACCTGGTGGCGCTCGCCACGATTGCCGACAGCGTGCCCTTGCTCGGTGAGAACCGAACGCTTACGCGAGCCGGACTTCGCGCGCTTGCGCGCACACCCAAGCCCGGGTTGCGTGCGCTGATGGCCCGCGCACACGTGGATCCCAGCCGACTCGATGAGCGGGCGGTGGCCTTTGGCCTGGCGCCGCGGATCAACGCCGCGGGCCGGCTCTATCGAGCCGATGCGGCGCTTGAGCTGATCCTGACTCAGGACAGCGTCCGCGCCGCCGAGATCGCCGAGGAGCTCGATCGCGCCAACTCCGAGCGCCGCGACACCGAGACGCGCGTGCTCTTTGAAGCCGAGGCCCAGGTCGCCGAGTTGCCGCAACGCTCGGCATACGTGCTCGCAGGCGACGGCTGGCATGCCGGCGTGATCGGGATCGTGGCCTCGCGGCTGGTGGAGCGTCATCAGCGCCCCTTTTTGCTCGTGGCCATGGACGGCGATGTGGGCAAGGGGTCGGCCCGGAGCATCGGCCCCTTCGATCTGATCGCGGCCCTCGATGCGTGCAGTACGCATCTGCGTCGCCACGGCGGCCACCGGGCTGCCGCCGGCGTGGAGATCGATCGCGGCGAGATAGAGGGCTTCGCGGCTGCCTTTGACGCTTACGCGGCGCGCACGTTGACAGCGGAGGACCTGCTCCCCGTAGTCCCGGTCGATGCGGTCGTTGCAGGCGGCCAACTGTCACTGGACCTGGCCGAGGAGCTGCGCTCGCTGGCACCGTTCGGGCAGGGCAATCGGCCGGTCTCGCTGCTGGTGCCCGGCGCGCGCGCAGCCGACGTGCGCACGATGGGTGAGGGCAGGCATCTGCGCTTCACCCTCAACGCTCACGGTGCGCGCATGAATGCGGTCGCGTTCGGCATTGGCGGCAAGGCGGCGATCAGGCGATTACTCGTAGGTGACGACGCCTTTGACGGCGTCTTTCGGCTCGAGGTCAACGAGTGGAAGGGCATGACCGAGGCACGCTTGAACCTCGTGCACGTACAAGCCGCCGATCCGGCCTTTGATGCGTTTGGCTTCAGCGAGTCTGTCCCCTACCCTGTAAGGGATGTCCGAGGACGCCACACGCTCGCCGGTTGACACGCCGCCGCAGAGCCCGCAGCCGGGCGCGATGGCGGTGTCGAAGTTTGACGCTGTCGTGGGCGGTGCTCGCAACGGCGTGGGCTCGTCGGGCCCGCCCGCACCGGCGCCCCCCGAGGGCGCGGCCGCGGCCGGGGCGATCCTGCGCCGCGCCGAGCTGAGTAATTTTGAGCAGCGGCTTTTGGGCGATCTCTTTGCGATCGTCTCCGAGCACGCAGCGGACTCCACCGAGCAGGTCGACCGGGCGACCGTGGAATCGGCGTTTGTGTTCGCGTGCGAGCATCACGCCGAGCAACGCCGGCGCTCGGGGGAGGACTTCATCGTGCATCCGGTCGGGGTGGCACGGATCTGTGCCGGCATGCCGCACGACACCGAGACTCTGTGTGCGGCGCTGCTGCATGACACCGTCGAGGACACCTCGGCGTCGATCGCGGAGGTCAAGCAGGGTTTCGGCGACGAGATCGCCGCGATCGTCGATGGCGTCACGAAGTTGACGGGCATCACCTTCCAGTCCCGCGACGAGGCCCAGGCCGAGAACTACCGCAAGATGATGATGGCGATGACGACCGACCCGCGGGTGATCTTCATCAAGCTGGCCGACCGCTTGCACAACATGCGCACGATCGACGCGCTGCCAAAGCAGAAGCAGATGGAGAAGGCTCGCGAGACGCTCGATATCTACGCGCCGATCGCCCACCGTCTGGGCATCCACGCGATCAAGTGGGAGCTCGAGGATCTGTCGTTTGCGACCCTGCATCCGCGCCGCTACCAGGAGATCCGCGAGCTTGTATCCCAGCAGCGCGAGGAGCGCGAGCGCTACGTCGGCCAGGCCGGCGAATACCTCGCCGCCGAGTTGCAGGCGCTCGGGATCCACGCCGAGATCGCGGGGCGTGCCAAGCACTTCTATTCGATCTACTCGAAGATGACCAAGAAGGGCCGCGAGTTCAACGAGATCTATGACCTCACGGCGATGCGCGTGATCGTCGGCTCGATGAAGGACTGCTATGGCGCCGTGGGGGCGATCCACTCGCTGTGGAAGCCACTTCCGGGTCGCTTCAAGGACTTCATCGCCATGCCCAAGTTCAACATGTACCAGTCGCTGCACACGACGGTGATCGGTCCCGAGGGCCACCCGTTGGAGATCCAGATCCGCACCCAGGACATGCACGCGATGGCGGAGTTCGGAGTGGCAGCGCACTGGATGTACAAGCAACAGAGAAAGCGTGACTCCTCGCAGTCCGGATCCGGGCGCGGACTTGTGGCTCCGGCGCGACCGGCGCGAGCGCCGGGTGGCGCGGGCGCCGGCACACCCGGCGGCTCTTCGCGTCCAAACGCCGGTGGCGATTCCGAGCTTGCGTGGGTGCACTCGGTGCTCGAGTGGCAACAGGAGCTCGCTGACCCCAAGGAGTTCATGGAGCGCCTGCGCTTGGGCCTGTTTGAGGACGAGGTCTATGTCTTCACGCCCAAGGGGGACGTCAAGGCGCTGCCCGCAGGAGCCACGCCCCTTGACTTTGCATATGAGGTGCACACCGAAATCGGCCACCGTTGTGTGGGTGCTCGGGTCAACGGCAAGATCGTGCCGCTGCACTACGAGCTGCGCAACGGCGACCAGGTCGAGATACTCACGGCAAAGCGCGAGCGCGGGCCGTCGCGCGACTGGCTCGCCGTCGCCAAGACCACGAGAGCGCGCAAGAAGATCAAGCAGTGGTTCGTGGCGGAATCCCGTTCCGACACCGAGCACCAGGGGCGCGAGCTCCTACAGGAGTACCTGCGCAAGCAGGGGCTGCCCGCGCAGCGCTTGACCGGCTCGGCGCTGATGGCCGACGTGATCCGCGAGATGGGCTACCGCAAGGCCGATGACTTCTACATCGCACTGGGGTCGGCCAAGATCTCGGCCAAGGTCGCCGTCAACAAGCTGATGCAGCGCCTCAAGCAGGGCGAGGCCGCCGACGGCGCCACGACCGCGGGCGCGGATCTTGTGCGGGTGGGTGCCACCCGCCGCGGCGCGACGCGCTCCTCTGGTCAGTATGGAATCCGCGTGCAGGGGGTCGAGGACGTGATGCTGCGTCTGGCCAAGTGCTGCCGACCGGTGCCCGGCGATGACATCGTCGGCTACATCTCGCTGGGACGAGGAATCACGATCCACCGCGAGGACTGCCCCAACGTGGCCGTGCTCAGGCGCAGTCCCGAGCGCTTCACCAGTGTCGCCTGGGAGGGGGATCTGGCGACCGCGCTGATCGTCGAAATCCAGGTCGACGCGTGGGACCGCCATCGCCTGTTGGAGGACCTCTCCCGGGTCTTCTCCGAAGCCGGTGCGAACATTGTCGAGGCGCACTGCCTCTCGCACACACCCATGGTCAAGAACAGGTTTGTCGTCGAAGTGGCCGACACGCACTCGCTCAAGGGCGCGATCGGGCGGCTGCGCAACACGGAGTCGGTCTTCGATGCATACCGCGTCACGCCCGGCGTCGGCGCCTGACGGTCGCGGGCCGGCGCAGCTCGGCGTCCTCGGTCGCTCGCGTGCCCAGCACGCCACGCTCCCTGCGTCCTTGATCTGCTTGGCCCTCGACCGTCAGGGCGTAATTGGGTCACAGGGTGCGCGTCCTCGGTCGCTCGCGTGC
>CAJCHW010000192.1 GCA_903970125.1 Chlamydiota bacterium | reverse complement strand
GGTCGAGGGGATCGTCGAGGTGCGCGACAACGGCTCGGCCTTTCTGCGGCTGCACCCGCCGGGTCCCTCCGACGATGACATCTACATTGCGCCCGCCCAGGTCAAGCGCTGCGAACTGAAGTCCGGCGACAAGGTCACGGGGCCTGTGCGCAAGCCGCGACGGTCAGAGCGCCACCCGTCGCTCGCGCGTATCGAGACCATCAACGGCGAGTCCGCCGATACGCGCGGACCGGGCACGCCAAGGGCTGGGACGGATACCCAGAGCCCCGGCGGTGGCGCACGGCGAGGCGGCCGCGGTGGAGCTCGTGCCGAGGCCGGTGAGCCGGCGTCGGCGTTTCCCACGCAGCCGCTTGGCTTGGGCTCAGCCGACCCGACCGTGGCTGCGGTGGAACGGCTCGCACCGCTGGGCTATGGCTCGCGTGCTGTCATCGTGGGAGCTTCCAGGTCCGGCAAGACCGAGCTGTTGCGGCGGATACTCTCAGCGCTGGGCGCCCACAGCGAGCTGGAGGTCTCATTGGCTCTGGTCGGCGTCAGGCCCGAGGAGATCGTCGAATGGCAGGCCGGCGCCGTCACCCCCGTTGGGGCGCTGAGCTTTGCCGCCTCTGCCGAGGAGCAGGGCAAGGTCCTGACGCAGGCACTCGAGCACGCCGAGCGCGCCGCCGGCCGGGGCAAGCACGCCGTTCTGCTTGTTGACACGCTTGACGGCCTGCAACCCGATGTCGCGCGCAAGGCGCTCGCAAGCGCCCACACCGCGTCAACGCCGGGCAGGCGCTCGGGGTCGGGCTCGCTCACTGTCATTGGCGCAGCCCTGAGCCCGTTCGGCGGTGAGACGACCGTGATCGGATTGGACGTCGCGCTGGCTGCCAGCGGCAGATTTCCCGCCCTGGACGTGACCACGTCCGGAACGCTGCGGCCCGAGCTGCTAGTCGGCGAGGCCGGCGCGCAGGCGATCATGCGCGCTCACGCCAGTCAGGCCGCGGCAGGCCGGCGCTGGTGGCCATTCGGCCGCCGCTGAGGCGGGCACGCAGACTCAGATACGGGGCCGCGATTGCGCGATTGCGCGGTTGTCGGCGGGTCGGCTTGTCGGGCGCTGTGGGCCGCGAGGCGCTCAGTGGCCGTATGCGACCCGGCTCCACGACGGCTCCGGCGAGAGCTCGATCGGTTCGTCGGGACGGTCTGGCTGCACGTAACAGAAGCTGCCTTGGGAGGCTCCGAACACCACCGTCAGCTCCCCCTCCAACACGCGCTGATCGAGCCAGGCACCGCGGAAGATCAGCCGCCGCAGCCAATGCACAAGTGACCGCTCCGCCGGTCCGACCAGCTCGGGCCAACACACGTTGACGTGCTCACCGAGCGTTGATGCGGGGTCAGGCACCGTGCCGTTGACGGCAAGGTTGACCAGATCCTCAAGCTCGTCGCGCTGCAGGCGCACAGACACAAAGCCCAGCCTCATCGCCGCCTGCTCGCAGCGCTCGGCAAAGTCGTCCTCGTTGAAGGTAAAGCGCAGCGGCCCGTACTCCAAGACGAAGTCCTGGCCTGAGTTGTAGTTTCCGCGCCGGGCCGTTTGCATGGCTGATTTAAGGATGCAGTCGTTGCCTGGTCGGGGCCATGCCGTCCGTGGCGGTCAACTCTGGACCCAACCGTCGTCATAGTAGGCTCTATTCCTGCCGGCGGTTACGGGTGCACGCGATGTTGCAGTTGGCGCTCCGGCTCCGGCTCGACCTTGGCGCCCGGCGCCGCTCGCGGCAGTCCGCGTGCTAAGGCAGTCCGAGCAGTACGCGCGTGCGGCTGATCGTGCCCAGCGACTTCGTGCCCACGGTCAAGGTGCTTAGCGACTTGAGGTAGGGCGTTATCTTCGCGATCGTGTGATTTTCACCGAGACCGATCGTTGCGATCAGGCTCACGAGCGGCGGGAAATCGACGAGCACGCTTGGCCGCATACCTTCGCCGAGCGCCGTAACCGCCGTCTGGTAGGCCGCCGAGCTTCCGAGTGTGGCCGACGGGGTGAGCGCATCCTCGATCGCCGAGAGGCCCAGTGCGACCACGAGCCTGCCTTGCGCGGCGGCTACCTCCACCGGAATCGGCAGACCGGTGACGGTGACCGAGTCCGCAGTTTCGGTGCCGGGCAGCGTCGTGGGTACCACCGCTACGCCTGAGCCGGCCAGAAGCGACGGCAGTTCGGCAACCTCCATGCGAGCCGTTGCGGGGCTCTTGGGCGTGATCACGAGACCGGCATCAAATTCGGGCAGGCTGGTGCCGCTGACAAAAAGCGCGCTCGGACCGAGCTCGCTGATGGCTTGGCGCTTGAGCCGGGTGCTGTTGGCTCCAAGCGCAGCGAGTATCCGTTCCACAGCGGGCAGGACCGTAGGCGCGACCGAGCCAAGCGTCCCAGTGCCGAGCAGGTGGCTCAGGCCACCGCTGCTTCCGGCAGCGGCCGGTGTCGTGCGCAGGCTTGACAGCAGTGTGAGTGCCTTGGCCGCAGTCGTGCCAAGGTCTTGCGTGCTCGCGCTCAACCACGAGCCTTCAGGCAGCCAGATGGCCTTGGTGGCGGGGGTCAGCCAGGTCTCCGCCTCGGTGGAGACGCGCATCACCCCGGCGGCGGCGAACACCAGCTGGCCCCAGGGGTGGCGGTGGACGCCGATCTTTG
>CAJCHW010000191.1 GCA_903970125.1 Chlamydiota bacterium | reverse complement strand
CGTCACGGGCATACACCCGACCCTTGGGACTCCGCCACCGCCGATGCCAGTCCAACCGCCCCCACCGGCCACACCGCCCCCACCGGCCACACCGGCCCCGTCGCCCCCACCGGCCCCGCGGCCCGCGCCTGGCATGCCGGCCGCCGGACCGGGCTTCGGCGCTCCGGCGGGCACGTGGCCCCCGCCGGCTCCCAGTGTTGACTCGCCGGCCGGCGAGTCGGGACAGCCGGGAAGCGTCGATGACCCCGGAAAGGCTGACCAGCCGACCGAGATCCTCCGACGGCCTGAGCACCCTGAGGGCTCAACCAGCGGGTGAGCGCAGGCGCCGGTGGCTCTGTGAACGCACCCACCCCTTCAAACCCCGCGGAGCTATGCCCACTGTGCGCTGCGCCTCTGCGCGCCGACCAGGACTGGTGCCTGAACTGCGGCACGGCTGCGCGCACGCGCCTGGCAGAGGCACCGCGCTGGCGGCCGTTCATGGCTTTGGCCGTCGCGATCATCGTCATCTCGCTTGCCGGCTTGACGGCCGCGCTGGTCAAGCTCACTGAAGGCTCGTCGGGAAGCGCTGCAACACCGACCGCCCAGGCGCCCGTCCCCGTCGTGCCGGTTGTCGTGACCACAACGACGTCGTCGGCACCCGCGACCACCATCACTACCACCGCGCTCAGTACGACCACAAGCGTCGCGGTCACCGGCGCCGGGGCGGGCACCAGCACAACTGCCACCGGCACGACCACGACCACGACTGCTACTGACACATCAAGCATCAGCACCAGCACGAGCTCAACAGCCACCACCAAGACCAAGCGCGTGCGAACCAAGACCAAATCCGCGCGCGCCAAGCACAAGCGGTAGCGGCTGCGAGCGTGCCCCCGGGCCAGGGCAGCCTCGGAGCGGAAGCCGACCTGGCCGTGGTGGGCGCCGGGGCGGCCGGCCTGTATGCGGCGCTGTGCGGGGCGCGTGTGGGTGCGCGCGTGGCACTGATATCCGCCACGCCGCTTGCGCAGACAGCGAGCTACTGGGCCCAGGGCGGACTGGCGGCGGCCGTGGGACCCGACGACAGTGTCGAGCTGCACTTGGCGGACACCGAGCGCGCCGGACGCGGTGCCGTGCGCCGCTCCGCCGCCCAAACGCTTGTCGCCGAGGCGCCGGCGCGCCTTGCCGATCTGCAATCGCTGGGCGTGCGCTTCGACGGTGATCGCGTGGGCAAGTTGGAGCTTGGACTCGAGGGCGGGCACTCGGTCAGGCGCGTGGTGCACGCCGGCGGCAGCGCCACAGGACGCCGCATGTTGCGTCAACTGTCGGCGCTCGTGGTCGCACAGCCTAGAATCGCCGTGCTGGAGGGCGGCGGCGCCCGCGTGAGCGCCCTGTGGATGGTTGACGGCCACTGCGCCGGCGTGTGCCTGCAAGACGGGCGCCTTGTTCGTGCGCAGGCAGTCATCCTCGCCACGGGCGGCGACGCTGCGCTGTGGTCGCGCACGACCAACCCGCCCGGCTCGTTCGGCGCCGGGATGCTGCTGGCACGCGCCGCGGGCGCCGCCCTGGCCGATCTGGAGCTCGTGCAGTTTCACCCGACTGCGGTCACCGGCGTACCCGGCCGCGAGGGCTTCCTCATCACCGAGGCGATCCGTGGCGAGGGGGCGACGCTGCGGGACTCAAACGGCGAACGCTTTGTCGACGAGTTGGCCGGACGTGACGAGGTCGCTCGCGCAATCCAGGTGCGCATGGATCAAACGGCGAGCGAGTCGGTGACCCTTGACATGCGCGAGATCGACCCGGCACGTTTCCCGAACGTCTTTACGGCGCTACGCGAGGCCGGTGTCGATCCGAGCAGGGAGCTTGTGTCCGTGGCCCCTGCCGCCCATTACGCGATCGGTGGCGTGCTGGTGGACCTCTACGGCCGGTCGACCGTTCCCGGGCTCTACGCCGTGGGGGAGACCTCGTGCACGGGACTCCACGGCGCCAACAGGCTCGCATCGAATTCCCTGAGCGAGTGCTTCGTCTTCGCCGACCGCGCCGCCGCCGATGCGCTGGGGGGCGCTGCCGCGACGGTCAGCGCCGAGGCCGGCCAAGGTCACGCGGCGCTTGGCGCCGAGATTGCAGCACCGTCTAGGCAAACACGCGCGGCGATGTGGGAGCACGCCGGCATCGCGCGCACGCGCGAGGGACTGCGGCAACTCCTGGACTGTCCCGACCGGATCGCCGCGCTGACCGCCCGCTTTGCGCTGGAGCGCAAGGAGACAAGGGGGGTACACCAGCGCTTGGACTTCCCCGCCACGGACCCGGCGCTCGAGCACCGCCACCTCGTCATCCGCGACGACGACGAGCCCGCATGGGAGACCTGGAACTAGCAACTAACCACTTCATAACATTTTCTGAGGCTGCGATTGACGCGGGCTTTATGTGGGCACTGTTGTCTATAGCTTGAGTTGAAGCCGCACCATCGCACCGCGGGGTCGCCCAATCCTGGCCACGGGCGAACGTCCGATGCCGATCCTTTTGGCTTGGCGCCGTGTTTGTCGGTCTGGAGGCAGGACGGGGCGCGATGGGCGTCCCGGATGACAGGCGGGAGTGCTCGGAGACATAAGAAAGGCCGTTGAAGGAGGGTCACACTCGCCATGTACCAAATCAGCCGAGCTATCTACCGCGAACTCGTCCCATATCTGGACGACTCCGCGCACCCAACTGGTGCAGACGTGCCAACGAGCCACAGGCAGCTGTTGCGGTCCTGCGAGGCGGTCGTCGAGCGACTTGCGCGCGACCCCTACTGCTTCGCGGACCCCACGCGCACGCTTTTCTGGGACATCCGCGCGCACTTCCCCATGAGCGCCCAGCAACGTGTGCACCAGGTCGTGTCCCTGTACATGGAGATCGCACGCCGCTTTGTGTCCGAACACCCGCTTGAGGGATATGCCGAGCTGGCCGGCGAAGCGCCGCCGTGTCGCGCGACCACGCGCAAGGGCACGAGCTGCCGCAGGGCGCCACTGCCACACAACGGCTACTGCACGTCCCATCAGCACCTGGCCGACACCGAGAACCGCGAACTCGCAGCCGCATAAGCGCGGCACGGCACCGGACGGTACGCCCGCCTGGCGCGCGCCGATAACCCGAGCTTGACCCCGGCGGCGGCCGCACTCTCTAGGGTCCGGATTACATGCTTCTGGGTGTCGACATCGGTGGCACCTTCACCGACGCGGTGCTCGTATCGGATTCCGCGGTGCACACGGCGAAGGTGCCGACAACACCCGCAGCGCCAGCGCAGGGTGTGTTTGCGGCGATCGAGGCGGTGCTCGACCGCGCCGGCTGCCAACAGCGTGAGGTCGTGCGCTTCGCCCACGGCATGACCGTGGCCACCAACGCCCTGCTTGAAGGCCGGTGGGCGCGGACCGCGCTGCTGACAACCGAGGGCTTCGAGGACGTCGTCGAGCTCGCGCGCCAGGCGCGGCCGCATCTTTACCGCCTGTGTGACGCAGGCCCCGCACCGCTGGCCCCGCCGGAGCTGCGTTTTGGCGCGCCCGAGCGCATGGGCCCTGATGGCGTGCTGTGCAAGCTCGACGCCCCGCGAGCGCTGGAAATGATCGAGCGGCTCGCGCGGGCGCAGCCTGAAGCGGTGGCGGTGGCGTTGCTGCATTCCTACGCGCACCCCGAGCATGAGCAGGCGCTGGCGCAGCTGATCGGCGAGCGCTTGCCCGGTGTGCAGGTCAGCCTCTCGCATGAGCTCGTGGGCACGTTTCGCGAGTACGAGCGCACCACCACCACCGAGGTTGACGCCGCGCTGTCGCCGCTGCTCGCGGGATACCTCGGCGAGCTCTGTAGCGAGTCCGCCGTCCGTGGGCTGCCACAGCCGGAGGTGATGCAGTCATCGGGCGGCTTGATCGACGCCGAGCGTGCTGCGGGCCATGCCTCGCTGACCGTGCTCTCTGGTCCGGCGGGAGGGGTTCGCGGAGCACAGCTGCTGGCGGGCCTTGCGGGCGAGCGCGACGTGCTCTGCTTCGACATGGGCGGGACCTCCTGCGACGTGTGCGTGATCGAGTCCGGCGAGGTCGCTGAGACGGCAGAACGGATCGTTGCGGGCAGGCCGTTGGCGCTTGCAGCGCTGGACATTCACACCGTTGGTGCAGGCGGCGGCTCGATCGCCTGGTGCGACGCCGGCGGCGCGATGCGCGTTGGCCCGCAGTCAGCCGGTGCGGAGCCCGGACCGGCATGTTACGGCAGCGGCGGCGAGCAGCCGACGGTCACCGACGCCAACCTTGTGCTCGGACGACTCGACGCTGAGACGCCAATGGCGGGCGCAGTGACGCTCAATCTCCAGGCCGCCAAGCGCGCCGTCGCGGCGTTGGGGACCGAGCTTGGTCTCGACGTGATCGCGTGCGCGGAAGGGATCGTGCGCGTGGCCGAGGCGGAGATGTTGCGCGCTCTGCGCGTCGTCACCGTCGAGCGCGGCATCGACCCGCGCCGGTTCGCGCTGCTGGGTTTTGGCGGCGCCGGGGGACTGCACGCCGCCGGCATGGCCCAGGCCTTGGGCATCAAGCGCGTGCTTTGCCCGCGCGCGGGCGGCGTGTTGAGCGCCCTCGGCCTGGCGGCGGCGCAGGCAAGACGGGACGCAGCGCGGACGGTGATGCTGTCAGGCTCAGAGCTCAACGCCGAGCGACTCGCTTTCGAGCGCGACTCGCTGATCGCCCGCGCATGCGCGCAGCTCGGCATTGACGGGCACGGCGGCCAGGGCGGCAGCTCGTCGCAGACCGCCGGCGCACAGACGCAGATCAGCGTGCGCTATGAGCTGCGCTACGCCGGCCAGGCGTTCGAGCTCGCGGTGCAGGAGAACGAGTCCGTGGACCCGGAGCGCATCATCGCGGCCTTTGCGCGCGCGCACGAGGAGCGCTACGGATACAGCGAAGAGGTTGGCGCGGTGGAGCTCGTGACCATCAGGGTCTCGATCGCAACCGGCGGGCACGGCCTCGGGTTGGCCGCGGGGCCCGCCTCCAAGCCCGGGCGCGATCGGCGAGTCGCCGTGCTCGATGGCAGGCAGACAGAAGTCGATTGGTATACCGGCGAGCTGCCTCCCGGCAGCCATGTGCACGGCCCGGCGCTGTGTGCGCTGCCGCAGGCCACGCTGCTCATCCCGGCCGGCTGGGATGGCAACGTTGACGCCTACGGGACAGTGGCGCTCGTTCACACGCAGTCGGCTGCTGCGCTCGCGCCTGCACGGGGAAACTCGTCCGCCGCCACCGGCCGCTCGTCGTCCGCCGCCCCCGGCCGCGCGGGCCAAACGCTTGACCCGGTGGCGCTGCAGGTGCTCATGGGCGCGCTGCGGGCGGCATGCGAGGAGATGGGGGCGGTGCTAGTGCGCGCCGCGCACTCGGCGAACATCAAGGAGCGCCGCGACGCGTCGACCGCGCTCTTTGACAGCTCGGGGCAGATGATCATGCAGGCAGAGCACATCCCGGTACACCTGGGCGCCATGCCCGACGCGGTCGCCGCGATCATCTCCAAGCAGCATCGACCTGGATGCTCCTACATCCTCAACGACCCGTTCGCAGGCGGCACCCACCTGCCGGACATCACGGTCATCACGCCGGTCTTCAGCGGCCATGAGCTCGTGGGCTTTGCCGCCAGCCGCGCGCACCACGCCGACGTGGGTGGCCGCTGGCCGGGGTCAATGCCGGCGGACAGCCACACGCTTGCCGAAGAGGGTGTCGTGATCTCGCCCCAGCTGCTCACGGACGAATCGATCGAGCGCTTGGTCGCGCGCATGCGCCAACCGGCCGAGCGCCGCGCCGACCTGCGGGCTCAGCTTGCGGCCAACCGTGTGGGCGCCGAGCGCCTGCATGAGCTGGCCGATCGCTTCGGCCTGGGACGCCTGCACGCCGCCACCGACGCGGTGTTGGACTACGCCGAGCGGCGCACGCGCGCATCGTTGAGCGCGATCGAGCACGAGCTGCTTGACCGCCGGCCTGGCGTGGCGCAACTGCATGGGACCGACGTGCTCGAAGCGCCCGCGGGCGATCTGGTGCTGAAGCTGCGCGCCACGATCCAGCATGGGACGCTGTCGCTGGACTTCAGCGGCAGCGCGCCGCAGCACGCAGGCAACCTCAACTGCCCGGCAGCAGTGACGCGGTCCGCCTGCTACTTCGCGGTGCGGGTGCTCACGGACCCCGACATCCCGCCATCGGCCGGTGCTCACCGACCGATCGAGGTCACCGCGCCACTGGGGTCGGTGCTCAACGCTCACCCCGGCGCCGCAGTCGCGGCGGGCAACGTCGAGACCTCCTCGCGCGTGGCCGACCTTGTGCTGGCAGTGTTTGGGCGAGCGCTGGGCCAAGGCACGATGAACAACCTCACGCTTGGCAACGACGAGTTCACCTACTACGAGACGATCGGTGGCGGCCAGGGAGCGTGCGCAGACACCGACGGGCCCAGCGCCGTGCACGTGGCGATGAGCAACACGCTGAACACGCCAGTGGAGGCGTTGGAGCGTGACTTCCCCGTGCGCGTGCGGCGCTATGCGGTCCGCCGCGGTTCGGGCGGGCACGGCAGGCATTGCGGCGGCAACGGCGTTGTGCGCGAGCTCGAAGCGCTTGAGCCGATGAGCTACTCGCTGATCACCGAGCGGCGCGAGCACGCGCCGCCAGGGGCCGACGGCGGCGCTCCCGGTGCGCGGGGGCGAAACCTGTTGATCGCTGCCGCCGACGACAGCACTGAAAGCGTTTTAGGCGAGGTCCGCGAACTGCCCGCGAAGACCACTGGAACGCTGCGCGACGGCGAGCGGTTGCGCATCGAAACGCCTGGTGGTGGCGGCTACGGACGGGCCTGACCGAGGTCTACGCGAGCAGGCGCGACGCTAGGATCTGTTGAGCCGGTCGGCGGCCCCCCACCCACCCCCGTCGGCCGGCATCAATCTCTTCGCCGGAGGCACAAGGATCGGGAAATGCGGGTCCCGTGGTGCCGCATAACGGGCGCAGCCGAGGCACGCGCACTGGGCCGAGCCACGCGAGAGGCGTGCGCCTAGTAGGCCGTCTTCTTCGCCAGCACCCTCGCCGTGATGGCGTCGAGGAACGCTGTCTGTGTGCTGGAGATGGCAGACGTGGAATCGTGGTGCTTGACAGCGGCCAGCGCGGAGTCGATGTAGTAATCAAGGCTTGAGGCCGTTTTCGCGCTGACAGCGCCTTCCGAGCGCGCCGTGGTGATCAGTGACGCTGCCCGGTTGAGCGGGGCAGCCACGGCCTCAAGCTCGGCGGCACCACGCGAGCCGCTGGCGCCTTGCGAGGCATGCTCCTGCTTCAACGCCGCCCGGAGCGTCTGTTCGGCCGCCTGCACCTTGGCGATCGAGACGCTTGCCTTGATCGTCACGCTCATCAGCAGTTCCACGTTAGGATGCGCTGTGCCGGTCCAGTCAACGCCGGGGCTCTGTTCGGAACCGCCGTGGCCGATCGTGGTTTCCACCTCAGCGCCAGGTTGGGCAGCCCAAACCGCGTAGGCGCCCCCGGGCGTGTCAAGGCTGAGCACATCACCCGCGCTCACCGCCATCGCCGTAGGCGTGGCGGGCGGGCCGATGCCGAAGGTGTACGTCCCCTCATGTCGGGGTAGTTCGTCGGCGGGGTTTGACGTCGAGATCACCTGCAGCCGGCCGTCTGCCAGCGGCCGCTCGACGCCCAGCCGGATGACGCCGCCGCCGTGTGGGCCGGAGACGTCACCGATTTTCGTAAAGCCCTTGACCGTGTAGCTGGCGATCACGCCGCTTACAGGGACCAGCGGAAATTCGTAGGCGCCGCGGGCGCTCGCGCTGCCCGCGAGAAAGGGGTCGAGCAATTCGCGAATCGGAGCAAGGGCCTGCGGCGGATTGTGTGCGGCGCCGCCGAACGACTTGGAGTAGGCGTAGCGGAAGTAGGGGTAGCTCTCGGTGTCGGCCCCTGTCATGCCGAGCACGTTCTCCGGCGTCCCCTGGAGGCCACTGCCCAGCACGATCTGCTGCGGCGTCGGCGGCGTGATCGGGTGGCTGGCGGCGGCGTTGCTCGCACCCACCCCGAGCACGGCCGAGAGCGCGACGCCAGCGCCAAGCAGCGCCTCTGCCCGCTGTCGGTGCACGCGACGAGCTTAGCGTGCCGCCGCTGGCAGTCCTACGCCAGACAGGCCCAAACCGGGCTGTCGGCGGGTACTTTGTAACAGCCCGATCGGACCCACCCAAGCCGCTCAAAATACGCTAATTTCCAGGGGATTTGGGATTTTGGAGCAAATCGCGTATCCTTTACATCCCGCCGTGCTTGTTGCATCGTCCTGTGGCGCAGCGGAAACCCCGTACGTAGTCGTTTGAATTCGCCTCTGCCTTCTCCTCGAAATGCCGATTGCTCTTAAAGAATGGGCGGTGACCGTCCGCGCGCTCGCTGAAGGCGAGCAACTGATAACCCTGCGCAAGGGCGGTATTCGCGAGCCCGACAAGCACTTTCAGCTTGAGCACTCGCGCTTCTTTCTGTACCCCACGTTCGACCACCAGTCCTACGACCTGGTCCGCGAGTCCCACCAGCCGGAGTTGCAGCGTGCGCTCGAGGAGGGCGTATGGACCGACGGTGAGCCGTCGCTGAACAGAATCACGACCCGCGACCATGTGCCACAGCCTGATCGCGTCCGCATTCGCGCCTGGGCTGAGGTTGCTGAGCATTTCACGATCACAGACCCGCGCGCCGTGGACGCGCTCTCGCCCTTCTACGTCTGGACCCCGGACTACGCCGAGAAGCGCCTGGCATGGAAGCGCCGCCACCCGCTGCACGTGCTGCTGCTGCGTACCCACCGCATCCCGCGACCGGTCACGGTTAAGGTCAAGGACGAGTACGGAATGTGCCGCTCATGGTGTGAGATCCAGCGCGATCTCCCGTTCGAGGGCACGCCGGTGCTGTCAGACAGCGAGTTCGATCGCGCCGCCGAGGAGATCCAGGCGATCACGCGCGAAGCCGGCCAGCCGGTTTTGGTCTAGATCTGCCGCTGCTGGTCCGGCTGCAACGCTTCGCGTGCGGTCTGCGCCCCGGACTCCGATACGAGCACGTCCCAGCGGCCGCCGGCCATGAACTCAGGCACATCGGCGGCCGAAGCGCGTCGCAACAGGCTTGGCACCCCGGCCTCCAGCAGCATGCCCTGGATCAGCTCGCCCTCGGGCTGATTGAGCGCCAGGGCAACCCGCACCAGCTTGCCGTCGGTGTACTGCGGCTTGATCTTGCGCGCCTGCCTGCGCCGTCGGCTGACCGGCTGCGCAGGACCATCCTGCAGCGCGCCGGGGTACACCAAGGGCACGCTGCACTCCGCGCAGAAGCGCTCGCTGTCGGCATAGACGCGGGCACACAAGGGGCAGACCAGGCCCTGGGGGTCTGATGAGGCGGTCAGGGGGCGCCCTCGTCGAGGGCCACCTCGGTTACTCGACCGGCCTCAATCAGGTAGGAGCGAACCTCGGTCTTGTCACCGCCGAGGCCAACGATCAGCCACTCCACCCCTGGCCAGTGAGCGGCGAAGTTGATGTCTGTCTGGGACGGGTAGGGAGCGGTGCGGGTGTGGGAGTGGTAGATGGCGCCCACACACAACTCCTCGCCTTCGAGCTTGTTGTTGAGCTCAAGCACCTCCAGCGCGTCGATCTCAAAGCGGAGCGGACTCGCGGCGGTGTTGGTGGCGCGGTAGACAACGGCGGCCTGCAGTGGATCGCCGGCACGGGCCCCAACGACACCGCAACACTCGTTCGGGGCCTCCTCAATCGCGTGCCTGACGATCTCGTCCAGCAATGCCGGGGAGATCTTCACGCGCCGGCGCTCCTGCGCGCGAGCGCTGCGCGAGCGGGGATCGACGCGGCCGTCAAGTCGTGCGCCGCTACCACCAGACGGTGGAATCGATGTCGGTGAGCTCCTCCAGAGGGCGCGTGTAGATCCCGCTTGAGAGGTACTTCCAGCCGTCGTCGGCGACCACGAATACGACGTTGCCCTCGTCCAGCTCGTCTGCGATGCGCACGGCCACGCGTGCGACGGCGCCCGAGGACGGGCCCGCGAACACGCCCTCCTCCAGCAGCAGTTTGCGCGTGAACGTGATCGCATCGGCATTGGTCACAAAGATCTTGCGATCCAGCAGCGACAGATCGATGATGGGCGGGATGAACCCATCCTCCAGCGAGCGCAACCCTTGCACGGGCTCGCCGGGCATGGGCTCTGCCGCCACGATCTTGACCGCGTCGGCAAAGGTCTCCTTCAGGCGCCTGCCGCAGCCCATCAGCGTGCCGCCCGTGCCAAGCCCGGCCACAAATGCGGCAACGTCGTCGAGCTGTTCAAGAATCTCGACGGCGGTGCCGTTGTAGTGGGCACCCGGGTTGGCCTGGTTGCCGTACTGGTAGGGCATGAAAAAACCGGGGTCTGCCGCCGCCATCTCAAGCGCCTTCTCGACGGCGCCATTCGAGCCTTTGGCGCCCTCGGAGTAAACGACGCGAGCGCCGTACATTTCCAGCAGTTGCGTGCGCTCGGGCGTGACGTTCTCCGGCATGACCACCGTCAGCTCGTACCCCTTGCACGAGCAGATCATCGCCAGCGCGATGCCGGTGTTGCCGGACGTTGGCTCCAGGATGCGGGACCCGCGAACAAGCGCGCCGCGCTCCTCGCCGTCGTCGATCAGCGCCCTGGCAACGCGGTCCTTGACCGAGCCCGTGGGATTGCGGCCCTCAAGCTTGGCCCACACGCGCACGCCGGGCTTGGGCGATAGTCCGGGCAGCTCGACCAGCGGCGTATTGCCGATGGACTGCACGATATTGCCATAGCGACCACCGCACGGCCTGTTGCGCAAGCGCTCCACCGCCATTACTTCACGAAATATAGCGTGGCGATGGGAGCGGCTGCCGGCACGCCACCGGCAGGGCATGCGGGTATGCTCGTGCCCGTCATGACGGGGTGGGTCCAGCGGGAGCAGGAACCGTGAGGCGACGCGCGCGCGTACTGCTCGCATCGCTGGTGTTCGCGGCAGGGGCGCTCGTGCCCGCTGCGCTGGCTGTGGATGGCATCGCCGCCCCACCCACAGCGACCGCCGCGGTGGCGTCGGCGGTGAACACCCTGCCGCAGCCGACGGCAACGCCGCCGGCCGAACTGGTCGCGCTGGAGGAAAAGATGCGGGGCTTGCAGGTCACCTCCGAGCAACTCCACCTCGCCACTCTGATCGGCGAACCCTCCAAAGGCAAGCACAAGCAGGCTGCCACCAAGCTCGTACCGCTGTTCACGCTCTCAGGTGACGAGCAGCTCTCCCCGGCCGCCGGATCCTTCACCGTCGCCGGTTTGACCAAGCACAGAACGCAGGCACGCGTTGTGGGCGGCAACTTCTACTTCTATGACCCCGAAATACGACGCTATGACCATGGGCGCGGGTGGGTGCGGGTGTCAGGAGCGAGCGCAGCCGACGGTCTGGGTCTCAACCCGGCGGCGCCGAACGGTGCCAACACGCTGGGTGGCGGGACGGGACCATTCGCAAGCCTGATCAACGAGCTGAGCGCAGCGGAAACCCTCGAAGAGGTCGGCCCTACGACCGTGGACGGGCAGGCGGTCACTGAGTTCACGGCGAAGATTGCGCTCGCCAAGCTCGGCCTCTACTCAGCGACAAAGCTCGGCGAACTCCAGAAGCTGGGGGCCAACACGGTCGAGATGTCCGTGTTCATCGCCCCCACGGGCCTACCCGTTAGGACAGACGTGACGATCGCGTTCAGTGGTGGCGAAACCATCACGCGCTCCGACGTTTTCGCGGTCAACCTCCCGGTCGCCGTGCAAGCGCCGCCCGCGAAGGAGACCGTCAGCGAGGCGCTCTTTCGCAAGATCCAGGCGCGCGTGCTGCGCGAAGACCTGAAGAAGCTCGCCCGCAAGCTCAAGCACTACTCCGACTGACGGGCGGCGATCGAACGCGCTGAGCCGGCGATCCGGGCGCCCGCCCGGCGTGAGCTGCTGTGCGACGCGGCCGCTCAGCGACCGCCGGCCATCGCCGGCAGGATGACCAACGTGTCCTGCTCGCCCACGGCCGTGTCCAACCCGTCGAGCACGCGCACGTCCTCGTCGTTGAGGTAGACGTTGACGTAGCGGTTGAGCTCGCCCTCGCCGGAGAACAGCTGGGACTCGGTCGCTGGATGCGCCGTGACCAGCCCGCGCAGCACCTCACCGACGTTGGTGCCCGTCGCGCCGACCTCTTTCTCGCCACCAACGGCGGGACGCAGGACGGGTGGGATCTTGATTGTGGCCATCGTGGGCAGACTAACTGGTGCGAGCACTAACCGGCAGCGGCGCAGAACGCCTCGTAATCGGGAAAGACCCCCATCTCCTCGCTGGTGATCTCCTCTGGGTGTCGCGAGCAGATCGGGCAGTGAGGATCGCGGCGGACCTTCACCTCGCCAAGCGTGGCTGCGAGTGCGTCGTAGAGCAACAGGCGCCCGATGGCGGGCTCACCGATTCCCAGCACCAGCTTTACGACCTCTGTGGCCTGCAGCAGGCCCATCGTCCCGGGCAGTACTCCCAACACGCCGTTTGCACCGCACGACGGCGCCAACTCTGCGGGAGGGGGCTCGGGGAAAAGGCAGCGGTAGCACGGGCCGTCGTACGGCTTGAAGACCGAAAGCTGGCCCTCGAATCCGAGAATCGCAGCCGAGACCACGGGGATCTGAAGCCGCACCGTCGCATCGTTGAGCAGATAGCGCGTGGGGAAGTTGTCGACGCCGTCGACGACCACGTCCCAGCCGTCAAGGATCTCCATGATGTTCGAGGCGTCCAGGCGCACGGGGTACTTGACCACGTTGACGTCGGGGTTCAGTGCCTTGATCGACTGCTCCGCGGAATCGACCTTGGGCACGCCCAGGCGCTGCGTGTCGTGGATCACCTGCCGCTGGAGGTTGGAAAGGTCGACGGTGTCGTTGTCGACGATGCCAAGCGTGCCCACGCCGGCGGCCGCCAGGTACAGGGCGGTCGGCGAGCCCAGCCCACCTGCGCCCAAGAGCAGCACCTTGGCGTCGAGCAGCTTGAGTTGACCCGCGACGTCGATCTCGGGAATGAGCAGATGGCGCGAATAGCGGTCGCGCTGCTCAGCGCTCAGTGTCCGTGGGATCTCGACCTCATAGCCCCGGTCCTTCCACAAGGTGATGCCACCGGTCATGGAGCGCACGCGCTCATAGCCGAGGTCCTCCTGCAGGGTGCGCGCGGCGTAGGCTGAACGGTTGCCGGATGCGCAGTACAGGATCAGCTCGGCGGAACGGTCCGGGGCGGCACTCTCGATGCGCGTCTCCAGATGGCCGCGTGGGACGCTCTTCGCGCCAGGCAAATGGCCGGTTGCAAACTCTTCCGAGCCACGCACATCGACGATCGTCACACCCTCATCGATGAGCTCCTTGACCTCCGAAGGGTCTACCTCCTCGATCTTGCTCTTGACTCGGCGGAGCAACTCCGCGCTGGACGGGCTCATGTCAAAACTCCTAAACCACGGTCGGGATTCATAGACTTCCTCAAGTCTAGCGCCGCCGCGCGAGCTTTCCAGGGTTCAACCGAGCGACCGACCGCACGCTGATACCCTAGCTGCCAGGTAGGGTTTATCGCGATGATGTTCTCAAGCAAGTCGGAGTACGGGGTGCGCGTGATGGTTGAGTTGGCGCGACGCGCGAACGGGCACGACAAACAAGCGACCGCGGCGGCTGTTGTATCGCTCGCCGAGATCGCTGAGCGCGAGCAGATGCCGCTGGCCTACCTGGAGCACCTCGTTGCACGGCTGCGCAAATCGGGCCTGGTCGACAGCCGCCGTGGAGCGCATGGCGGATACCTCTTGGCCCGACCCGCAAACCAGATCACCATGGCCGAGATCATCGAGGCGCTCGAGGGCTCGATCGCTCCGATCGAGTGCATCACGCTCCAGGACGACGGCACGCTGTCCTGCTCGCGTGAGTCGGACTCCGAGCACTCGTGTCCCACCAAGCAACTGTGGACCAAGGTGCGCGCATCGATCGTGCGCACGCTCATGCAGACCACGCTTGGCGACCTCGTGCGCGCGCCGAGTGCGCCAATCGCGATCGAGGACATCGAGAACGCGTTGCCCAAGCGCGCGCGCGAAACCGCAGTTGTTGACGTGGCAGCAACGCCTGCCACAAATCCCACCAAGGGCGCCCGCCGGGCGCTGACCACTGGAGCGTAGGAGACATATGGCTGAGCTGGAGATCCGTGACCTGCACGTACGAATCGAGGAGCTTGAGATCCTCAAGGGCGTCGATCTGAGCATCGACAGGGGTGAGATCCACGCGCTTATGGGACCCAATGGCTCAGGCAAGTCCACCCTGGCCAACACCCTGCTGGGCCACCCCAACTACGAGATCACGCAGGGCGCAATCATCTTTGCCGGGCAGGACATCACCGAGGCCGAGCCCCACGAGCGCGCCAAGGCTGGGCTGTTCTTGGCCTTTCAGTACCCCGTGTCGATCCCGGGCGTCTCGATCGCCAACTTCCTGCGCATGGCGATCAACGCCAAGCGCGAGGAGCCGATCGGCGTCAAGGAGTTCCGGGGCCTGCTCGAACGGGCTGTCGAGCTTCTTGACGTGGACCGCAGCTTCACCTCACGGCCGCTGAACGACGGTTTCTCGGGCGGCGAGAAAAAGCGTGCCGAGATCCTGCAGATGGCGATGCTTGCACCGGACATCGCAATCCTCGACGAGACCGACTCGGGGCTGGACATCGATGCTCTGCGCACCGTCGCCGAGGGTGTAGCCAAGCTGCACGCAAGCCAGGGGCTGGGGGCGCTCATCATCACGCACTACCAGCGCATCCTGCACTACATCAAGCCACAGTTCGTGCACATCATGCTCGACGGGCGCATCGTGCTGCGCGGTGGCGAAGAGCTGGTCGAACGCCTCGAGCGCGAGGGCTACGACCAGATCCGCCAAGAACACAGCGCCGTTGTCTAGCGTCCCGAAAGAGACGGCGGCCAAGCGTCCACGCCACCGCGAGGCCACTCTTTACCAGCCACTCGCCGGCGCCGGCGCGCGCGATGGCGCAGCAGCGAGCGCGGCGGAAGACGGCGACAGCGCGGCGCTGCTTGCGCACCTGCGCGAGCGGGCGCTCGCGACGTATGAGACCAGTGAGCTGCCAGTCTGGCGACGCTCCGGTTTCTGGACCACGAGCTATGCACCGCTTGACCTGGGTGCGCTTGAGGTGCGCCACCACGAGCCCGCAACCGCCGATGCGGCTGCACCACTCCCGGATGCCGCCGCCCGGACGCTGCCCGAGAGGCCACGCGCCGGGCGCATCGTGCAGCTGGACGGCTCGGTCGTCTCGATCGAGCTTGACGTTTCGCTCGCGGCGCGAGGCGTACGGCTGTGCTCGCTTGAGGACGCCGCCGCAGAGGGCTCAGAGGCTTTTGCGCGCTGGTATTCCAAGCGCCTTACCGCTGATCGCCACAAGCTCGAGGCAGCCAACGCGGCCTTCTGGAGCGGTGGCGCGTTTCTGCATGTCCCAGCCGGCGTGGTCGTCGAGGACCCGTTTGAGATCGTCCACGTGGTCGGCGCCCCGGGGTCCGCGCAACACGCACGCGTGCTGATCGTGGGCGGGCCGACAAGCGAGTTTCGCGTGCACGAGTACACGCTCGCTGAATCCTTCGACGGGCAGGCACTCCACACCGAGGGCTTTGAGCTTTACCTCGAAGACGGCGCACGCTGCCGCCTGGCCCATTACCAGGACCTGGGCTCGGCCGAGATCTATGACTCGACCACGCGCGTTGTGGCGGTCGGCCGCGACGCTTTCTGTCACTGGCTGCCGGCGCTGCTCGGCGGCCACCTCGTCCGCCAGCACCTCGAGCTCGCTGTGATGGAGGCCGGCGGTGATATGGCCTTCAGGGGGATTTTCTTCGCCGAGAACGAGGAGCTGCTCGACATGTTTGCAGTCGACCTGCACGAGGCCGGGCCGTCCGGCGGCGACGTGCACTGGCGCGGCGCCGCCGCGGGCTCGTCACGGGCGAGCATGGAGGGACTGATCAAGATCAACCCGGGCGCGCAGCAGACCCACACGTACCTGCAGATCCACACCGTGATGCTCTCGCCGCGTGCGCGCATCGACGCGATCCCATCGGTGCTGGTCTCCGCCGACGATGTCTCGGCCTCGCACGGCGGCTCGGTGGGCGAGCTGGACGAGGACGTGATCTTCTACATGCAAAGCCGTGGGCTTGACCGCACAGCGGCCGTGCGGGTGCTCGTGGAAGGCTTCTTTGAGCCCGTGTTGGGCCAGCTTGCAGACGAGCCGCTCGAAGCTGTCGTGCGCGCCAGGATTGCCGAGAAGCTCGCCGCGGCACGCGAGGACATCGAGGCATATGCAGCAGGCCGTTAGCGCCCCCGAGCCGGCAACTACGACCCTTGGCATACGCCAGGACTTCCCGATCCTTGCGCGCACGTTCAACGGGCATCCATTGATCTATCTGGACTCGGCCGCAACATCGCAGAAGCCCAACGCGGTGATCGATGCGCTGGCTGACCACCTGCGCAACCACAACGCCAACGTCCATCGCGGTGTCTACCCGCTCGCGGCGGAGTCCGACGCCGCCTACGAGGGCGCGCGCAAGCGCGTGGCCTCATTCACCGGCGCAGAGCAGCTGAGCACGATCTTCACCAAGAACGTGACCGAGGCGATCAACCTCGTGGCCTACGCCTGGGGGCGGGCAAACGTGCATGCCGGCGACGCGGTGCTGATCACGCAGATGGAGCACCACGCCAACCTCGTGCCGTGGCAGGTGCTCTGCCGCGAGCGCTCGGCGCAGCTGCGCTATCTGGAGGTGGACGAGCACGGCCAGCTGTCCTTGGAGCAGCTCGACTCAGAGCTTGCGCGCGGTGACGTCCGGCTGGTCGCTTTCACGCACGTCTCAAACGTGCTTGGCACGATCAACCCGGTTGCCGCCATGACCGCGCGCATTCGCGCGGCCGGCGCCGTCTCGGTGGTCGATGGCGCTCAGGCCGTGCCCCACATGCCCGTCAACGTTGCGGCGCTGGGCGCGGACTTTTACGGCTGGACGGGCCATAAGGCGCTGGGACCAACCGGGGTGGGTGTGCTACACGGGCGCACCGAGCTGCTTGACGCTATGGAGCCGTTTCTAACCGGCGGCGACATGATCGCGTCGGTCGAGGCGCAGAGTGCCACCTGGAACGAGCTGCCGTGGAAGTTTGAGGCCGGTACGCCGCCTATCGCCGAGGCCGTGGGCTTAGGCGCCGCGGTTGACTACCTTGGCGCCATCGGCATGGATCAGGTGCGCGCGCACGAGCTGGCGTTGGCCGCATATATGCACACCCGTTTGGCCGAGATCCCGGGACTGCAGATCATGGGTCCCGAGGATCCCGAGCACCGCGGCGGGCTTGCCTCGTTCACGATCGACGGCATGCATCCTCACGACATCGCCGAGCTCGCCGGGCGGGCGGGCGTATGCATCCGAGCCGGCCACCACTGCGCGCAGCCGTTGATGCGCGCACTCGACCTGCGCGCGACGGCCCGGGCAAGCGTAGGCGTCTACACCGAACCCTGGGAGATCGACGCGCTGATTGATGCGCTGATCGCCGGCCGCGCCGTCTTCGGCACATGACCGCCGGGCCGCACCCAAACGGCACCTGAGGACAGGCGAGCACCATGGACGACCTCTACCGCGACCACATCCTCGATCACTACAAGCGCCCGCGGAACTTTGGCGAGCTGGACCCTCACGACCTCGCCGGCTCCGAGCACAACCCGCTGTGCGGCGATGAGCTTGCGGTCCAGATCCGCGTCAAGGATGGCCTCATCGAGGATCTACGCTTCCAGGGCCAAGGGTGCGCGATCTCACAGGCGGCGGCATCGATCGCTTCGGAGGAGCTCAAGGGCATGGAGCTGAGCGCCGCTGGGACCCTCGGCGCCGATTGGATGCTTGAGCTGCTCGGGATCCCGATCTCAGCGACCCGGCGCAAGTGCGCCCTGCTCGGTCTCAAGGTCGTACGTGGAGCCGTCAGCGGCGACCACGACTGGCCCAGCGGATCGCTGTGAGACCGCAAATGCACCGTCGTGCGTCGCCGTGGGGCCACTCGCGGCGATCTCGTCCAGCTGTCGCTTGGTCTGCCGGGTGCCGGCCCGATACAATTCCTAGTTGGCAGCACGGGATTCCTAAACGTTCACAAAGCGAGGTTCGCGATGGCAGCAATTGACGTCAGCGCCGGCACCCAAGTCAAGCCCAACAAGTCCGCAAGGGCGACCAAGATTTCGGCGCAAAGCCCGATCGTCGAGGACGATCAGGGCCAGCTGCTCGCGCGCAAGGGCATCTCGCGCGAGGTCATAGACGAGCTCTCCAAGGTCAAAAACGAGCCGGACTGGATGCGCGAGCGGCGCCTGAAGTCATACGAAATCTTTGAGCGCATGCCGATCCCGAACTGGGGCGTGCCGCTGCAGGAGCTCAACTTCGACGACCTCGTCCTGTACTCGCCCCCGACCACGGGACGCTTCAACTCCTGGGACGACGTCCCGGAGGACATGAAGCGCACGTACGAGCAGCTGGGAATCCCCCAGGCCGAGCGCGAGCACCTCGCGGGCGTAGTGGGGGTGTGGCGCCAGGAGCCCGTCTACGAGGGCCTCAAGGAGGAGTACCGCAAGCTCGGAATCCTCTTCTGCTCGATGGACACGGCGATCACCGAGTATCCGGACCTGGTGCAGAAGTACTTCATGACCAAGTGCGTGCCGCCCCAGGACAACAAGTTCTCGGCCTTGCACGGGGCTGTCTGGTCGGGTGGCTCTTTCGTGTACATCCCCAAGGGCGTCAAGGTCGACCTGCCGCTGCAGGCGTACTTCCGCATGGAGGGCGCCGGCGAGGGCACCTTCGAGCACACACTGATCATCGCCGACGAGGGGTCCGATGTGAACTACATCGAGGGCTGCACCGCGCAGACCTACTCGGTCAATTCGATGCACTCGGCCGTGGTCGAGATCTTCGTGCACGAGGGCGCCAAGGCCCGTTACACCACCGTGCAGAACTGGTCAAAGGACGTGTACAACCTCAACACCAAGCGTGCCATGGTCGATGCCGAAGGCACGGTTGAGTGGGTTGGCGGATCGATGGGCGCCAAGTACGTGATGCTCTACCCCGGCTCCTATCTGCTTGGCGAGCACGCCCGCGCAGACCATCTGAACGTGGGCGTGGCATCCGGCAAGGTCCACAAGGACACCGGTGCCAAGGTGATCCACCATGCCCCCAACACGACGTCCAACATCCTCGCCAAATCGATTTCCAAGGATGGCGGCATCATGGGCTATCGCGGACTCGTGAAGATGGGAGCGAACTCCCAGGGCTCTAAGGCCCGCGTACAGTGCGACGGGCTGATGATGGACGGCAACTCGCGCTCGGACACCTGGCCGGACATCCAGATCCAAAACCCGCACGTCACCGTCGCCCACGAGGCCACCGTGGGGCGCATCTCCGACGACCAGCTTTTCTACATGGGCTCGCGTGGCTTTACCGAGGACGAGGCAGCGGCGATGATCGTCAACGGCTTCATCGAGCCGGTCACCAAAGAGCTGCCGATGGAGTACGCAGTCGAGCTCAACCGGCTGATCCAGCTGGAGATGGTCGGCTCAATCGGCTGACCGCCGCCCCGGGCGCGTGGCGTCAACCGCCGCCTGCTTTGTAGTACCTTTCCGCACTCATGCAGACGAAGCTGGCTCGGATGCAGATGCGCCCCACCCCACGCTCACGCGCGGGGCGTATCACCCAGGACTTTGACGCAACGAGAACGAGCGGCGCCTTCCGGAAACGCACCAGATTGGCTTTTGGCGGGCGGCTGACGGCGGCCGGCCTGGTGTGTGCCACCGCGGTGTTCGTTGGGCCAACGGCCATTGCCGCGGCCGGTCAGGGCCCGACGCAGGCGAAGGCCGCTGCATCGCACAGCAGCCACCACGCCAAGCCGAAGAAGCCAACTGTCGTGATCACGGCAAAGCAGGTCGACTCGGTGCCAACCCCAGGGAAGCCCGGCACGCTCGTTTACTCCGGCGTCGCCAACGTGAAACCAGGCGATTTCATCGCCATCGGCGTCGGCCCGCACGCGCCCAACGGCTTCCTCGGCCGCGCGGTCTCGGTATCACAGAAGAACGGCGAGACACTCGTAAAGACAGTGCCAGCGTCGCTGATCGAAGCGGTGCCGACAGGCTCGATCGACGAGACGATCAAAGACGGCCCAGCGCCGACCACGGCGCGGCTGTCGAAGGCGTTCTCCTGCAAAGGCAGCGGATCGGCGAAGTTCACAGCCACGGCGAACTTCGATGCCGGCCTCAGTGTCAAAGCCCACTGGGAATACCTGAGCCTGCAAAGCGCGAGCCTGACAGCCAGCGCCGACGCCAGCGCTGGACTGAGCGGCGTCGTATCCGCCTCGGCCAGCTGCAAGCTTGCAAAGACCCTCCTGGCGACGATTCCGGGGCCGACCGCAACGTTCTTTGTCAGCGGGGTCCCGGTGGTGTTGAAGTCCCAGGTCAAGGTGTACGTGGAAGGCGGCGCCAGCGCGGAAGGCTCGCTGTCGAGCAGTGTGAAGGCGGGCGCGACGGCGATCGCGGGCGTCGGCTGGACCAAGCGCGGTGGTTTCTATCCCATCGGGTCGTTTACGCCGAAGTTCACCTTTATGCCGCCGACGGTAGACGCCAACGGCATGGTGTACGTAAACGTCATCCCCCAGCTGAACGTGCTCGTCTACGGCGTCGCCGGACCGGAGATGACGCTCAAGGCAGGGCTCAACCTGACTGCCAACCTGAAAGCCAACCCCTGCTGGAAACTCACGGCACCCGTGAGCCTGAGCGCAGCGCTCGTCGCTCCCGAGCTCGACCTCTCCAGCCCATCGCTGAATATCTTCACTAAAACCTTCCCGCTCGCACAGGCAAAAGGCGGTTGCACGACCCCACCGGCCCCACCCACCCCAGAAACCCCGCCGAGCACGTACACGAGCTCAACGAGCTCAACCGCGACAACCAGCACGACGACGATGTCAACGAGCACAACGGGTTCGGCGACCACAACGAGCTCAACGACCACGTCAACGAGCACAACGGGTTCGGCGACCACCACGACCAGCACGACCAGCACCGGCGTTACGGGTGTAACCGGTTCGACAGGGAGCACGACCACCACGACCACCACGACCACCACGACCACCACGAGCAGCACCGGCGCGACGGGTGTCACCGGATCGACCGGCTCCACCGGATCGACAGGATCCACCGGTCCGACGGGCACGACAGGATCCACCGGTCCGACGGGCGTCACGGGATCGACCGGCAGCACGGGTTCGACGGGGAGCACCACCACCACGACCACCACGACCGAATCAACGACCACAACGACCGAACCAACGACCACCACGACCACGACGACCGAACCGACCGAAACGGGCTGCACGGGATCGACGGGATCAACCGGATCGACTGGGTCAACGGGATCCATCGACGCCATCGGCTCCACAGGATCGACGGGCTCCACGGGGTCGACCGGCTGCACGGGCTCGACGGGGTCCACGGGGTCGACCGGATCGACCGGCGTCACGAGCAAGTCCGCTGGCGTCGCCAGTGCGCCCAGCTCGCTCGTCAGTGAGTACAGCGGCGCCGCAGCAGGCGTTATAGGCCAAGCGGTCGTCTGACAGGGTCAGTCCATCGCAGCCAACAGCTCCTTCCGGGTCAGATGCGAGAGCAGTCGCATGACCTGAGGCGGGCCGGAGTCCTCGACGACCACGCAGCCACCGGGCCAATATGGGTTTGTGTCGGCCCCGGAGCTCGACAAAAACGCGCGCTCGTAGGTCCAGCAGCCGGTATTCATAAGCCTCGCGCCCAGGCGCCCCTGCCACTCCTGCTCGGCATCTCCGGACAGCGGCCCCACCCGGTGGATATGCCCGAAGATCACATACGCATCGCCTAAGTCCAGCCCCGCGGCGACCTCGCCCATCGCGCGCAGGCCGGCGCGGCGTAGCTCGTCGCGCGAGATCTCAGACCGCAGCGGCCCCATGCCTGCGCGGTTGAGCGCAGCGACAACGAGCGGGAAGGCCTGCGCAAGCAGCCGCCAGCGCACCGCCGGCGCCAGCCGCGCAAGGCGCGTGCGTACAAACGAGCGCGAGGCGTCCGAGCGGAGGCCGCTGTGCGTACTGTCACCGCCGCCGAGGGCGTGCCACACCCTCACGGTGATGCTGCCGTTGAGCGCCGGACCGGTGGGCCCCTGGCGGGCGACCGCGTCGAGCCAGGCGAACAGCGGGGCGCTGACCAGCTCGTAGTCCTCGACGGACACCAGAGATTCAGACGAACGCCCGACCACACGACACATCGCGCCTATCCCCAGACGCTCAAGCGTAGGGATGGTCACGTGACAGTCCAGGTAGTGACCGTGGGTGGCGTAGACATCGTCGCGAAGCCACACGCCCGGGTAGGCCACGACCACCGATGCCGGCTTCAACCATTCGCGCATCGTGGCAAGCGCGGGCGAGGCCTCGCTGGGATCAAGGCGCTGCTCGACCGCCAACGGCGGCTGGCCTTGGATCTCGCTGCGCCGGGCAAGCCAAGGCGCAACCAGAGCGTAGTCGTGATTGCCCTGGCAGATGATCACCTCGCCATCGCCGAGCGCGCGGGCGAGATCCTCGAAGAAAGGCCGTGCTGCGGCCATCGCCACGCGCGCAGGCCCATGTCGCAGCTCGAGCACATCCCCCAACAGCACCAGCCGATCGGCCGCTGCGACCTGCTCCATCAGCGGCGCTCGCAGTGCCGCTGATCGCAGGAGGTCCGCGCGCGAGCCACTGCCCAGGTGTAGATCGGAGATTAGAAGCGTGCGCACGCGGGCAGCGGACTGAGCCTACGCCGGCGCCGCGGCCAGGGCCTCACGCATCTCCTTGGGAAGCATGAAGCGAACGTCCTCGCGAATGGCCTGAAACTCGGAGATATCAGTCACGCCCCGGGTACCGAAGAACTCCACGAGCTCGGTCACGAGGTGCTCGGGGGCGCTGGCGCCGGAGGAGACGCCCACGACGCGGGAACCCTGCAACCACTCCTCGCGCAGTTCAGAGACGCTGTCGATCAGGTGGGCCTCTGTGCCGCAATCGCGCGCCACCTCGACCAGGCGCACGGAGTTGGAGGAGTTGCGCGAGCCCACAATGAGCACCAGGTCACAGGTGGAGGCCATCTGCTTGACCGCCGCTTGGCGGTTGGTCGTGGCGTAACAGATGTCATCGCGGCGCGGGCCCGTGATGTGCGGGAAGCGCTCGTGCAAACGCGCGACAATCGACGCTGTCTCATCGACAGAGAGCGTGGTCTGTGTGATGTACGCGATCTTGTGGACATCCTCGATCTGAAGGCGGTCGACGTCGTCGGCGTCCTGCACAAGCAGGATCTGATCCGGCGCCTCTCCCATCGTCCCTTCGACCTCCTCGTGGCCGTCGTGGCCGACGAGCACGATCGTGTAACCGTCTTCGGCGAACTTGCGTGCCTCCACATGCACCTTCGTCACAAGCGGGCACGTGGCGTCGATCGTGCGCAGGGCGCGCGTGCGCGCGTTGGCCCGTACGACGGGCGCGACGCCGTGGGCAGAGAAGACCGTCACGGCCCCCTCCGGAATCTCGGTCTCCTGGTCTACGAAGATCGCTCCGCGCGCGCGCAGCTCGGCGACAACGTTCTTGTTGTGCACGATCTCCTTGCGCACGTACACGGGGGCGCCGTAGAGCTCAAGTGCCCGTTCGACGGTCTGGACCGCGCGGTCGACGCCCGCGCAATAACCCCGCGGCGCCGCGAGCAGCAGCTTTTGCACGGAGTTCTGGCCGCCGGCCTGAGGGTCGCTCACCGTCATCGAGATCAAGGCAATTGTACGGCGGGCGGG
>CAJCHW010000190.1 GCA_903970125.1 Chlamydiota bacterium | reverse complement strand
CGATGCCGCGGCCGGCGCCGCGCCCAACGCGCAGGCGGCGATCACCGCCGCGGCGGCGACCCGGAGACTTGTCGCGGTTCGGGGCATTACGCGCAAGCTGCGCGCGCCGCCGCTGCGCAGGCCCCTACGTGGGCGTGCCCGCGAGTACCTCATCCTTGTTCCCCCTTTGACCGCGACCTCGACGGCCCGACCACGACCCGCCGCGCGGGTACCGATGGCACCGTCGCCAATTCCAGGCCGCCGCACTGTACCGCCTGGACATGGCGCGGGCATGTCGTGGGCCCGACCCGCAGACGGCTAGCGTGTTTGCATCGGCGTATCACCGCTCAAGATCACAGGCCGGGGTGCCGACCGCAAGCTCGTGGCGTCCACGCTCGCGATGCGCGACTATCCGCGCCGGCAGCGCGCATTGGTTTGTGTCGTGCCGGTCGCAGTCCTTGCCCTAGCGCTGGCACCCGGCGCCCGAGCGGCCACGGGTCCTGCTCTGGCCGTCGACGGCGAAGCCGGCCGCCACTGGATCAGCCCAGACATCTACGGGATGAACTTCGCCGAACCCGCGCTGGCGAGCGAACTGGCGCTGCCGATCGACCGGTGGGGTGGCAACGCGACCGAAACCTACAACTTCCATATCGGCGCTGACAACACCGGCAACGACTGGTACTTCGAGAACGTCGCCGACTGCTGGGAAGCAGCCCACGATTGGTGCAGCGGCCTGACAAAAAACAACGTCTTCGCGTATCGCGAATTCGTGTCCGCCGACCAGGCCGATGGCGCGCAGACGCTCTTCAACCTGCCGCTTGTGGGCTACGTGGCCGGCAGCGCACCCGTGAGCCAGCCGTTGCCGTGCAGCTTCCCCGCGACTGAATTCCCCGACCAGGAGTCCTTTGATCCCTACGACGAAAACTGTGGCGATGGGCTGCGCGAAACCTCCAAAGGCCAGACCACCGAGCTGCCGAGCGATCCCAGCCGCACCGGCACTCCCGTAACCGCCGCCTACGACGGGGAATTCGTGCAGGACCTCGTCAGCCGCTTCGGACCGGCATCCGCGGGCGGTGTCTCGATCTACGAGCTGGGCAACGAGCCCGGGCTCTGGGACTCGACGCACCGCGATTTTCACCCGGCCCCCACCACGTATGACGAACTGTGGGACAAGTCCCGCGACGCGGCCCTGGAAGTCAAAGCGCAGGACCCTAGCGCCGAAACCCTGGGGTTTTCGGAGTGGGGCTGGCCCAACTACTTCTGCAGCGCCGCCGACGGGGCGCCCGAGCGGGCGTGCACGCCGCAGACGCCGGACCGTGCCGCTCACGGCGGCACGCCGCTGGTCGAATGGTTCCTGCAGCAGTTTCACAGCTACGAAGAACAGCACGGCACGCGCTTGCTGAACTACATCGACGTCCACTACTACGCCCAAGGCGGCGAAAATGCCGAAGTGACGCGCTCGCTGTGGGACCCCACATACACCGACCCGAGCTGGATCGACGCCAAGATCGACCTGATCCCGCGGATGCACGAATGGGTGGCCAACAACTACCCGGGGACCAAGATCGCGCTCAGCGAGTACAACCTCTCGGTCAGTTCCAGCCCGGTCGTAAACGCCCTGATCCAGGCTGACACGCTGGGCATCTTCGCCCGCGAAGGCCTGGATCTGGCCACACGCTGGCCGCTGGAATCCGACGGACCGCTGATCGGTGATGCATTCCGCATGTTTCGCGACTACAACGGCGCCCACGGCCAGTTCGGCAACACGTGGGTGCAGTCGACGTCCAGCGATTCACACCAGCTCGCCATCTACGGCGCGCAGCGCTCAAGCGACGGCGCGTACACGATCCTCGTGGTCAACAACTCCGACGAACCGCTGACGAGCCCGCTCAGGCTGACCGGCGTGGGCTCCATGGGGTCTGCAAAAACATGGCAGTGGACCGGTGGATCGCTCGAACACAAGCCTGACCAGAGCATCGCCGACAGCGAACTCACAGCGACCTACCCGGCGCAGTCGATGACCCTGTTCGTGATTCCCAAAGCCACGACGGACGAAGCTCCAGCTCCTGTCTCACCGAGCCCGACCGCACCGACGGAAGAAGCTCCGACCCCTCGCGCATTGAGCCCGATCGCCCCAACAGACGAAGCTCCCATCCCTGCCTCCCCGACCCCCAACGCCACCAGCCGGACCGTGGCACCGGGGCCGCTGCTGGCCGCGTCGGCGATACCGGGAGCACTTGCCGTGAGCAAGGCGCGCGGTCGTTCGCATCCACCGGCGTGCTCCAAGCGCAAGCTTGGCCGCCGGCGCGCACGCGTCTGTAGGCGCAAGCACACCCACAGGCGGGCGGGCCGTCACTTGCAAGCCCCGATTCTGCGAGACTCCAGCGAGGCTCAAGCGCTGCTGCCCGCAACCCGATTCGCCCACCTGCGTCCACGATGACCTCCCCTCCCCTGGCCCTCGCAACCTCACAGGTTGTGGGTGCGCTCGGCTTGCCGGCTCTGGTCGCCGTGGCATACGCGTGGCGAGTGCGTGTGCTTGCAAGGCGCGACACCGCGATTTCCGCCCGGCGACAGGCATCCGTCTACGCCGGCCTTGCCCTGATCGCGGCTTCAGTGCTTGCGCTGCAGCATCTGGCGCACACATCGATGTACGGCCGCGAGACCCAGCACTTCTTGCTCGGCGAAATCGCCTCGCTGTTGATCGTGCTGGGTCTGCCGGGACCGATGCTCGCAGCGCTTGTGCCCCGACGCGCGCTTGGGCGCCTTGCGCTGATCGCCAATCCAGTGCCTGCATTCGCGCTGTGGGCGACCAACCTATACGTTTGGCATTTGCCGGCGCTGTATCAGCCGGCCGTCGAACACGCCGGTATTGGAGCACTGCAGCAGCTATGCGTGCTCGTGTTCGGCATCAACATGTGGCTGTGTCTGTTTGCAGGGTTGCCCATGCCGGCGTGGTTTGGCGACATGGGGAGGCTTTTTTACCTGCTCAGCGTCCGCGTCACCGCCGTCGTGCTGGCGAACATCTTCCTGTGGTCAAAGGTCGTCTCTTACCCGTACTTCATCCATCTCGACACCGCTCGCCACCTGTCGCCGGTCGTCGACGAGAACCTTGCAGGAGCGATCATGCTGGTCGCGGGCAGCGCGCTGACGCTGTGCCTGTTCGGCTGGCTATATGCGCGCACGCGCAGCGATGTGCTCGCAAACGGCCGCTACGGCGTGGCCCTGGGCGGCCCTGTCGAGTTCGCTGCTAGCGCAGTGGCACAAACCGCCGCCGTCGCCGCTCCCGCGCCGCTCACGATTGCAGCCAAAGACCGTGTCGCGGCATCGGCCAACGCGGGACGCGGGGGCGTCTCGCCCACAGCGCCCAGCCGCCGCGGGCGTCTGGCGCGCAGCGCCCATGCGCCCGAGCGTTCGCGATAAGAGCGCAGTCAGCCGCCGGCAACTGCCGGCAGGATGGTCAGCTCGGCGCCGTCGGTCACGGGCGTGTTGACGCCGTCCAAAAAGCGGATGTCCTCGCCGCTGACGTAGACGTTCACAAAGCGCCGTAGAGAGCCCTGCGGATCGGAGATTCGCTCGCGCAACTCCGGATGGGACGCAAACAGGCTCTCAAGCGCCTCGCCGACGGTGGTCCCCTCGACACTGGCCTGGCTGACCCCGCCTGCGCTTGGCCGTAGCTGCACTGGCAGCTTGACGGTCACCGACATGGCGCTCAGCGCACCGAGGCCTCGCGAGCACGGTCGGCGCCAAGTGCTTCGAAGGCCTCCACGGTGGGGTTGATTTCGCAGGTCTCAAACGTGCCGCTGGCGGCATCGAGCGTCTTCAGGCCATCGCCGGTGATCACGAGCACAACGCGCTCGTCGGTGTCGATCTCGCCGCTTTCGGCGAGCCTCTTGAGCACCGCCGTGGTAACGCCGCCCGCGGTCTCGGTAAAGACGCCCGTGGTCCGTGCCAGAAGCGAAATGCCCTCGACGATCTCCTCGTCGCTGACAGCTGTGACCGAGCCACCGCTTGAGCGCGCGACATCGAGCGCATAGGGGCCGTCGGCCGGGTTACCGATCGCCAACGACTTGGCGATCGTGTCCGGCTTGACAGGGGAACAGAAGTCCTGGCCGGCTGCATATGCACGCGCCACCGGCGCGCAGCCCTCGGCTTGAGCGCCGTTCATGGCCGGCAGGCTGCCGTCGATCAGCCCCAGGTCGGTCCACTCGCCAAAGCCCTTGGCCAGCTTCGTGAACAGCGAACCCGACGCGACCGGGACCACACAGCGATCGGGCAGCTCGAAGCCGAGCTGCTCGGCGATCTCAAAGGCAAGCGTCTTTGAACCCTCGGCGTAGTAGGGACGAAGGTTGACATTGACAAACGCCCAATCGCGCTCTGCTGCCAATTCGGTGCACAGTCGATTGACGTCGTCGTATGTTCCCTTGACGGCCACCAGATTGGTGCCGTAAACGCCCGTGGAGAGGATCTTCTGCTCCTCCAGATCAGCCGGGATGAAGACGTAGGATTCCAGCCCCATTGCCGCCCCGTAGGCCGCGACGGAGCCCGCGAGGTTGCCGGTCGAGGCACAGGCGATCGTGTGGAAGCCGAGCTCGCGGGCACGCGCAGCTGCGACCGAGACCACGCGGTCCTTGAAGGAGTGGGTCGGGTTGGCGGCATCGTTCTTGACCCAGACCTCACGCAGTCCAAGGGCATTGGCCAAGCGGTCGGCGCGGATCAGCGGTGTGCACCCCGCGGGCAGACCCACGCGCGAGGTCAGACGGCCCGAGGGACCCGGGGCACCATCGACCAGCGGCAGGAAGTCCGCGTACCGCCAGATGTTCTGGGGACCGGCCTGAATCCGCCGGCGCAGCTCGCCGACGTCGCCACCGGCCAGCTGTGCGTGGTCATAGACCACTTCCAAGGGACCAAAGCAGCGCTCACACGCGTAGCGAGCCTCCAGCGGGTACGTAGCATCGCACTCACGACATCTAAGGTTGCTGACAGCCATCGGGCTCCTTTACTTATCTCTTTGCCGGATCACCGTGTGGCAAAGGGAACGCCCGCCACACATCTCTCTGGAATTGGCACCTTCCTGCGTGGTGTCGCAGTGGTTGCCGGGGCTTCGCCGGGCCAGTCCCTCCGCCCCTCTGGATGTGTCCATCTATGTAGGGCGCAGTCTAGCAAGCGCTGTGGACCCAAAGCAAGCCCAGCCGCGGTAATGACAGGGCTCGATGGTGTAAACAGCAAGGATGCGACGCCTGCTGATGATCGTCAATCCCTACGCGACCAGCGTCTCGCCCGCACTACGTGAGCGCGTGGTCGCGGCAATGGCAGCCGGATACCGCGTTGACGCGGTCGATACCGAGGGTCCGCGCCATGCGACCGAGCTCGCGCGCCAGGCGGTTGGCGAAGGCTTTGACGGCGTCGTTGCCTTCGGCGGGGACGGCACGGTCAACGAGGCCGCCAACGGCATCGCAGGCGAGTCCGCGCCGTGCGTGCTGGCGTGCCTGCCCGGCGGCCAGGCCAACATCTTCGCGAAGATGCTCGGGATGCCCCCGGACGCGCTCAGTGGGTGCCGGCGGCTGGTGGCGATGGCCGAGGACTGGCAGCCCCGCGCGGTTGATCTGGGCGTAGTCAACGGCCGCTGCTTCACGTTCGCGTCGGGGCTGGGGGTAGACGCCAGCGTCACGCGCCAGGTCGATGCCAACCCGCGCCTGAAGGCGCGCTTGGGGCCTTGGTACTACACATGGGTGCTCGCGTCCACGCTTTTGCGCCGCTACCTGGTGAGCCCGCCAAGCATGGCGGCGCACGTGCCCGTCGATGGTGCCCGGCGCCAACCGCAAACGCTCGAGGGCGTCACGACGATCGTCCAGAACGGCTCCGCTTTCACGTTCTTCAAGGACCGACCGATTGAGATCGCCGACGGCGGCGCACTCGATTCCGGCAAGCTCGCCGGTTGCGTGCTTAGACGAGTGCATCCCACCGACCTGCCGTCGCTGGCCTACCGGGCGATCTCCTCGCGCGCGCGCATGTCCACACACCGCCAGGTCAGTGGCTTCGGCAACGTCTCTGAGCTGAGCGTGAGCAGCGGCGATGGTCGCCCGTTGCCGCTCCACGTCGATGGCGACTTTCTCGGCGAAGTCACCGAGGCGCGCTATTCGGTGCTGCCAGGCGCGCTGCGCGTGCTGGCGTAGACGGGACACCCAGGCACGCGAGCGACCGAGGACGCGCACCCTGTGACCCAATTACGCCCTGACGGTCGAGGGCCAAGCAGATCAAGGACGCAGGGAGCGTGGCGTG
>CAJCHW010000189.1 GCA_903970125.1 Chlamydiota bacterium | reverse complement strand
GCGAGCGGCAGATATTGCCCAGACAGACAAAGAGCAGGCGCACGGAGCTCATTTCTCGCCCAGCTCAAGCACGGCCAGAAAGGCCTCCTGTGGCACCTCGACGCGGCCAACAACCTTCATTCGCTTCTTGCCCTCCTTCTGTCGCTCAAGCAGCTTGCGCTTGCGCGAGATGTCACCGCCGTAACACTTCGCGGTCACGTCCTTGCGAAACGCCTTGACAGTCTCGCGCGCGATGATGTGAGAGCCGATCGCGGCCTGGATCGCAATGTCGTACTGCTGGCGCGGGATGCGCTCCTTGAGCTTGTCCGTCAGCTGGCGACCGATTGCGTAGGCCTTCTCACGGTGCACCACCATCGAGAGCGCGTCGACCGGGTCGCCGGCCAGCAGCACGTCAAGCTTGACCAGATCGGAGGCCTTGGTCCCGTGCAGCTCGTAGTCCAGGGAGGCATAGCCGCGCGTGCGCGATTTGAGCTGATCAAAAAAGTCGACCACTATCTCCGCCAGCGGCAACTCGTAGGTGAGCTGCACACGCTCCGGCGAGAGATAGTGCATCTCGGTGTGCTCACCGCGGCGCTCCTGGCAGAGCTCCATCACCTGGCCGACATACTCACGCGGCGTGATTATCTGAGCCTCGATGATCGGCTCGCGGATCTCCTCGATCGTGGAGGGGTCGGGCATCGCGGAGGGGTTGTGCACACTGCGCTCGACGCCGTTGGTCAACGTTACATCCAGCTCCACCGACGGCAGCGTCGCGAGCAGTTCCAGTCCGTACTCGCGCTCCAAACGCTCGCGCACGATCTCCATGTGCAACAGCCCCAGAAAGCCGCAGCGAAAGCCAAACCCCAGCGCATCGGAGGTCTCGGGCTCAAACGACAGCGCGGCATCATTGAGGACGAGGCGATCGAGCGCGTCGCGCAGCTCGGGATAGCGATCGGAATCGATCGGAAACAATCCGCAGAAGACGACGGGCTTGACATCCCGGTAACCGGGGAGCGGTTCGGTCGCCGGAGGCACGCCACCCGAGCTTGAGCCCGCGCGCGGCCCACTTGTGAGCGTGTCGCCGACGCGCAGGTGGCTGACGTCCTTGATCCCGGTGATCACGTATCCCACCTCGCCCGCTGCAAGCTCATCGGTGGGCATCATCTGCGGCGAGAAGAACCCGATGTCGTCGATGTCGGCATGGGTGTCGGCGGCCATCGCACGGATCGTCTGGCCCTTTTTGAAGCGGCCGTCAACCACGCGCACATAGGCGATCACGCCGCGGTACTGGTCAAACTCGGAGTCGAAGATGAGCGCGCGCGAGGGCGCATCGGGGTCGCCGGATGGCGGCGGCACGCGCATGACCAGGGCGTCCAGGACCTCCGAGACGCCCACCCCAGTCTTGGCGCTGATGCGCAGGATCGACTCCGGCCGCTCGCCAATCAGCTCGGCCACTTCCCTGGCCACACGATCGGGCTCGGCACCGGGCAGATCGACCTTGTTCAAACACGGGATCAACTCCAGGCCCGCGTCGACGGCCAGGTAAGTGTTGGCCACCGTCTGCGCCTCCACTCCCTGGGCCGCGTCCACGACCAAGAGAGCGCCCTCGCACGCCGCCAAGGAACGCGAGACCTCGTAGGTGAAATCCACGTGGCCGGGCGTGTCGATCAGGTGCAGCTGGTAGGTCTCGCCGTCCGATGCCGTGTAGAAGACGCGCACCGCCTGGGCCTTGATCGTGATGCCGCGCTCGCGCTCGAGTTCCATCGAGTCAAGCACCTGGGCGCGCATCATTCGCGGATCGACCGTGTGCGTGAGCTCAAGGATGCGGTCGGCAAGCGTGGACTTGCCGTGATCGATGTGGGCGATGATGCAGAAGTTGCGGATGCGTTGCTGGTCCATGGTGGCTACGGCAGAACTGTAGACGGGCCCAAGCGCCCGCCCCGGTTACAAGCGTCCTGCGGTGCCGCGTGCGCACCCGCCGCCAACGTCAAGCGCGACCGAGCTGCGAGCGGATCAAGCCGCGCACCTGGTGTGCCTCGGGGATGTGCATCGCCAGCACTGCGCGCGCATAGACCCACGTGCCAACCACCAAAGCGCCGCCCACACTCAAAAGCTGGGCGGGCACGGAACGCCCCAGCAGGGAGTCGACGACCCACCAGGTGACCCATGAAACGCCCGCCAGCAGCGCCGCGGCGAGCGCCACGCGTGCGGTCACCATCAACGTCTGGGCACCTTCAAGGCGGCCGTTGAAACCGATCCGCAGTCGGTGCAGCTGCAGCGCGGTCATCACGGCGTTGGCCACTGCGGTGCCGATCACGAGACCGGCAATACCCAACGGCTTGTACAGCCCGACGCTGACGATGATGTCGACGACTATGTTCATCGCGGCCAGGCCCGTCGGGATCCACGGACGCTTGACCGCGAAGAAGGTCCTTGTGAGCAGCAGGTTGATGCCCGCAAACGGCAGGCTGAAGGCGAACCAGAACAGCGCGACTGCGGTCAGGTGCGTCGAATGGCTGTGGAATTCGCCGCGCTGAAAGACCAGGCGCACGACCGGGGTCGCGAGCACGATCAAAAACGCCGCTGCCGGGATCAGCAACAGGTTGATCTGACGCATGCCCGTGCCCACTGCGCGGCGCATCCCAGCTGCGTCACTGCGGGCCGCCATGCGGCTGAGCGTGGGAAACAGAACCGTGGTCACCGCCACGCTGAACACACCCTGGGGCAGCATGTAGATCCGGAACGCGGCTTCGATCGCGCGCGGCGCTTCCTTTGAGACGAACGTGCCAAACCACGAGTTGATCAGGCCATCGAGGTTGATGATCCCCAAGCCGATCGTCACGGGCAACATCAGCGTGAAGACCTGGCGCACGCGCGGGTCGTGCCAGTCGATCGCGAATTGCAAGCGGAAGTCGATGCGCCCGAGCGCCCCGAACGCCATCGCCAGCTGCACGGCCGTGGCCAGCAGCCATGCAATCGCATACGCGTACAGCTCGTGGCTGTTTTCGTGGCCACCGTGAAAGTGCGGCCGCAGCACGACCAGCAAGACGATGATCACGAGATTCCAGACCACCGGCGAGATCGCAGGGATCGAGAAGTGGTCGTAGGACTGCAGCACGCCCACGAGCAT
>CAJCHW010000188.1 GCA_903970125.1 Chlamydiota bacterium | reverse complement strand
CGTGCCTCGCACTCGCACACAACGGCGCGCAAGCGCCAACTCTGATCCTGGATGCCGGGACCGGTATTCGCGCGGTCACCGACCTGCTCGACGGCGAAGCCTTTCGCGGCACGATTCTGCTGACGCATTTGCACTGGGATCACGTTCAGGGCCTGCCCTTCTTTGCCGCCGGAGATCGCGACGACTCCGAGATCACGCTGTTGTTGCCCGAGCAGGAAGACGGCGCAGATGCTGAATCGGTGCTCGCGCGGTCGATGTCGCCGCCGCATTTCCCACTGCGGCCCAACCAGCTGCGCGGCGCGTGGAGCTTTGGCACCGTCGCGCCCGGCGAGCGTGAGGAAGGCGGCTTTACGATGCTCGCGCGCGAGATCCCGCACCGGGGCGGACGGACCTTCGGGTATCGGATCAGCGACGGGAACTCAACGCTCACGTTCATGCCAGACCACTGCCCCACCGACTTCGGCCCGGGACCCGAAGGGTGCGGCGATTACCACTTTGCCGCGGTAGAGCTCGCCACGGACACCGATGTGCTGATCCACGACGCCCACATACTGACCCCTGCCGAGCTCGTCACCGAAGCCCGTTTTGGTCACGCGAGCGCCGACTACGCAGCTGGGCTCGGCCACTACGCAAAGGCGCGCAGCGTGCTTCTCTTTCACCACCGGCCCGACCGCACCGACGCCGTCCTTGATGAGGTCGCCGAGCGCTTCGGTGACCGCCCTGGTGTCAGCCCAGCGATTCAGGGCTCCGTGCTGGATCTGTGAACGCCTCGCACGCTCCAGCGTCCAAACCGGGCTCCTTCGACGCCGTCATCGTCGGGTCCGGGCCAAACGGCCTGGCTGCCGCGCTCACGCTCGCGCGAGCGGGATGCAAGGTGGCGATATTTGAGGGAGCAGACCGTCTCGGCGGCGGCTGCCGCACCGAAGAGCTGACGCTGCCGGGGTTTTTGAACGACGTCTGCTCGACCGTCCATCCACTGCTTGCCGCCTCCCCCTTCTTCACCCACGCAAAGCTGGCCGGCATCACACTCAAGACGCCCGAGGTCGCGTTCGCTCACCCCCTCGACGGGGGCAGAGCAGCGGCTGTTTTTGGCTCTGTTGCCGAAACCGCCGCCACGCTCGGTGGCGACGATCGCACGTACCGACGACTACTGGAGCCCCTGGTCGCAAACGTCGATGCGGTCCTTGCCTCCGTGCTGGCGCCGCTGGTCGCACCCCCAAGACACCCGCTCGTCATGGCACGGTTTGGCCTGCGTGGCCTGCTGCCCGTGACCCAGCTTGCTCGTGGCCTGCAAACCGAGACCGCCAAGGCATTGTTCGCCGGCCTGGGCGCGCATTCGATCAGGCCTCTGACCGAACCCGGGACCGCGGCATTTGCGTTAATGCTCGGTGCCGTCGCTCATACCGTCGGCTGGCCCGTTGTCGAGGGTGGCAGTGAACGGATCGCCGACGCCATGCTCGCCGAGCTCGCGACCGCGGGTGCTCAGATACACACCGGTCGCTGGATCACCGACCTCGATCAGCTGCCGTCGAACCGGGTGACCGTGCTCGATGTCTCCCCGCGCGCGTTTCTGGAGCTCGCCAAGGGCCGGGTAGCGCCACGGCGAGCGCGCGCGCTGAGACGCTTCGCCTTTGGTCCTGGCGTGTGCAAGGTCGACTGGGCGCTGTCGGGACCTGTGCCCTGGGAGGCCGACGCCTGTCGGCGTACTGCGACAATCCACCTCGGGGGCACGCTTGCCGAAGTCGCACGCAGCGAGGCCGACGTGGCCGCCGGTCGCCATCCGGAGCGCCCCTTCTGCATCGCCGTGCAGTCGACCGTCGCCGACCGGACTCGCGCACCGGAGGGCAAGCACACGTTCTACGCCTATTGCCACGTGCCAGCGGGCTCTGACATCGACATGACTGCACTAATAGAGGACCAGATTGAACGCTTTGCGCCCGGCTTTCGCGACCTTGTGATCGCTCGCCACACCACGGTGGCGCGCGAGCTCGAGCGCCACAACCCCAACTACGTTGGGGGCGATATCAACGCCGGCACCGCCTCGCTGCGTCAGACAATCTTTCGGCCGACAATCACCTTGCGGCCTTACAACACACCGCTCCCCGGCGTGTATCTGTGCTCGTCCTCGACGCCTCCCGGGGGTGGTGTTCACGGCATGTGTGGCGACGGTGCCGCCCGCGCCGCGATGCGCCACCTCGGCATGCCCGCGGAAGCCGAGGCTACCGAGACCGGCGGCCGTGCGGGACCATCGGCCTAGACCGGACCGCCACCGGTCTCATCCAGCGCGACGGTTGTCAACGGCTCATAAGTGGCGCCGGCCGGCGCCAGGGTCGAGCGGTACAGCACAAGCGCCTGCGGCGTAAACGACAGCGACGGCGTGGCTGGGAGCGCACGCGTGGCCGGCGGCCTGCCCGCCCCCATGCGCGCGACGGTCACGTGCGGGCGAAAGCTCCTTGACCCCTGCGCAATCTCGGCCTCGCACGCAGCCGCTAACGCATCCACGAGTCTGTCGTGCAGCGCCTGCAGCTCCCCCGCGTTGTCATGAACCTCCACCGCCAGCGCCCGCGGCCTGCGCGGCGGCAACCACAGCGGCGCACCCAGCGAAAACTCGCCCACCGCCCGCGCGCAGTCGTGCATGGCTGCGCCGATCGCCGTTATCTCCGCCGCGGGGCGCTCGCCCAAAAAGCAGAGCGTGAGGTGAAGCCCATCGGGGTCGAGCACGCGCACCTTTGTGGCCGGGTCGCCACCAGCAGTGGCCCCGCGCAGCGCCGCCCGCGCCCAGCTGACGAGACGCTCACGCACCGACCGCGGCGGCTCGACCGCCACAAACAGGCGTGTACCCCGCTGCGGAGCCAACTCAGCGCGGCGCAACCGCGGGAGGCTGCGGCAACTGTGTCGGGGCGGCCGCGCTCCCACCGGCGTCTGCCAACAGCCTCCGCAGCAGGTGCATCGCCACAGTCGTCGCGCGCTCGCGCACATCCGCACGCGATCCCGGCAGCGTGACCGACCGTGTCAGGCGAACCACGTCGGCGCTGGAGCCCTCCGCGGCTTTGGTCTCCGGGGGGCCGTCCGACACCGAACCGCCGTGCGCCGGCAAGACCATCGACACGCTCAACCAGACCAAGCCGACCGGCTTCTCTGGAGAGCCTCCGCCTGGGCCGGCGACGCCCGTGATACCCACGCCCACGTCTGCGCCAAGGTGCGCGCGAGCGCCGTCCGCAAGCGCCTCGGCCACTGCCTGGGAGACCGCGCCATCAGCTTCGATCAAGGCTGCGCTCACGCCTGCAATGGCGCTCTTGGCGTCGTTGGCGTAGGTGACGAGCCCGCCGCGCATGTAGCGCGAGGCGCCCGGGGGGTCTGTCAGGCGGGCAGCGAGTAAGCCTCCGGTACACGACTCGGCCGTGGCCGCGGTCAGCCCGCCGGCCACAAGCAGTGCCGCCACCTGTTGATCGACTGTCGTCCCGTCCATGGAAAACAGTGTCTGCGCATGGCGCTCGGCCACGAAGCCGGCAAACGCCTCGTAGGCGTCCTGGTCCTCAGGCGCATATGTCGTGGAGACCTCGATCTCGCCGCCGTGCAGACAGGTGGTGATCTCAAGCGCCGCCAGCGCGAGCCCTTGATCATCGGCCGCTCGCAGCGTCGCCGCGATCTCAGACTCCGGTATGCCGAACAGGCGCAGCACACGCTCGCGAATCTCGCCGATCCCTGCAAGCGCTCCACGCACCGGCTCCGTCTCCAGCGCCGCCTCGAACATCGGGCGTAACTCCCTTGGTGGTCCAGGCAGGGCGACCAGGACCGGCCCATCGCCACCGCGGGCCTTGACCACCAAACCCGGCGCCGTGCCGGCTGGCTCGATCACAGTGGCCCCTGCGGGGACCATCGCCTGCTTGCGCGTGCCCGCACCCAGCGCATCGCTGTCGAGATTCTCAAAGCGCTTTTGCAGCGGTGCCACGATCGCTGCGATACGTCCTTCAAGCGCCGAGTCGAGCACCATCGGCACTTCCGCGACCTCGGCTACGACCTCTGCCGTGAGGTCGTCGGCGGTCGGTCCCAAACCACCGCTTGTGATCACCAGGTCTACGCCCTCCCCTATCAAGAACTGCAGCGCCGCGAGCACATCGGCGCCACGGTCGCCCACAATCACCACGTGCGCCACCTGCACCCCGACCTCGCGCAGACGGCCCGCCAGCCACGGTCCATTGCGGTCGCGTCTGGTGCCCGAGAGCACCTCGGTACCGGTTACGACGATTGCTGCCCGACGAACTTTGCGCGCTGTGCTCATCTCAGCGGTACTCGCCGCGGGCATCCCGACGCGCCTGTGCTGCGGCTCTCATGCGCACGTCGGCAACTGTGCGGCGGGAAGCGCAGTGCGGCCAGCCGCGTCGATTGCGTAGCCAATCGGCCGCGAAGATTCCCGCACCGGCTCCAGTTGTCCATTGACCAGCAGTTCCACGTGCGCGTTGCCCAGATTCACTTTGAAGCTCTTGGAGTGAAAGACCATGGGCTGTGCTTCCTGGGGCGAAAGGACTGCGCCCGGGATGAGCCTACGGCCACCTTCGCCCACCAGGCACACCCATACCTTCGCAGTCGCCCGCAGTGAGACTGTCAAGCGGCCGGCGCCGGCGCCTGTCGTGGTCTGATTGCTCGCCGAGTGGCCCGTAGCCGAGGCGGCAGTGCCGCGGTGACCACCGTGCACTCGCCGCCGCGAGGTGGTGTGCGCAGTCCGCGTATTGGCGTGCGGCGGCGAGGACGAGTCAGAGCTGCTCAGCAGGCCCACAAGCGCCAGCACGATCAGTACGCAAGCGCCCACCGCCACCACCAGATACCACCGCGAGAGCGTGGGAGGACCGCTGGATGATTGGCCACGACCGCCACGCTGCGTGCGGCCACGACGCACGACCTCAAGACGATCGCCGTCGCCCGGGTGCTCATACGCGGCCTTGTACTCGTCCACGAGCGCCCTCGCATCGAGCCCAAGGGTCTGCGCGTACACGCGCAGAAAGCTCTTGGTGTAAGCCGCGCCCGGGAGCAACCCCCACTCTTCGTTCTCAAGCGCCCGCAGATACTTGGCGCGGATCTTGGTCTGCTCCTCGATCTCAGAGACGTCGATGTGTGCGCGCATGCGCGCCTCACGCAACGTCTTCCCAATTTCCGCCATTGGGTGCATTATGCTCGCGCGTTGCCGGAGTCGGCGCGCTCAGACGCCGCGCTTGCGCCAGAACCGATGTCAACGGCCGGCGCCGGCGCCGGCCGGGCAATCAGTCCGGGGCGCGAACGTCCAGTGAATCGTCCGCAGCGGTCTGCCCCGCGCCGATTATCGACAGCTGGGGTGCCACCGCGTCGGCCTCTCGATTTTCTGAGCGGGCAGCTGCGCCGTCGGTGCTGTCGTCAATGCCCGCGAGTACGCGGGGGAGATCGGCCTCGGAGATCAGTACCTGGCGCGGCTTTGAGCCCTCGTAGCCCGTGATCACGCCCCTGCGCTCAAGCATGTCAATCAGCCGCCCTGCGCGTGTGTAACCCACACGCAGGCGCCGTTGCATCATCGACGTCGAAGCGGTCTGCATTTCGGCCACCAGCGTGATTGCGTCGGCCAGCAGCGCGTCGCGGTCGGGATCAAGATCGTCGCCGGAACCATCTCCGGGCCCGTCTGACTCAACCTCGGCCAGTAGCTCCTCGCGCAGCTCCGGCTCGCCCTGCTTGCGCCAAAAGTCCGTCAGCTTGGCTATCTGTGACTCGTCGATGTATGCGCCCTGGATGCGCTGCAGGCGCGACGACCCCATCGGGCTGAAGAGCATGTCGCCTTGGCCCAGCAAGGCCTCAGCTCCGTTCTGGTCGAGAATCACGCGCGAGTCCGTCTGCGAGGAGACCGCAAAGGCGATCCGGGAGGGTACGTTTGCCTTGATCATTCCCGTGATCACATCGACGCGTGGGCTCTGCGTGGCCAGCACGAGATGAATCCCCACCGCGCGCGCCTTCTGCGCCAGCCGGATGATCGAATCCTCGACATCAGCCGGTGCGACCATCATCAGGTCCGCGAGCTCGTCGATTACACACAGGATGTGCGGCAGCGGTGGTTCGCTGCGGCGCGCCCGGGCCTGGTTTAGCTCTGCCAGGCTCCGCGTGCGTGCCAGCGACATGATCCCGTAACGCTGCTCCATCTCGCGAACCAGGTTGGCGAGTGCGTTTGCCGCCTTGCGCGGATTCGTGATCACCGGAGTCAACAGATGGGGAATCGACTCGTAATGGTTGAGCTCGACCTGCTTGGGATCCACCAGCACCATGCGCACATCGTGAGGCGTGGCCCTGAGCAGCACACTTGAGAGCATGGCGTTGATCGCGCCGGACTTTCCTGAGCCCGTTGCACCCGCGACGAGCAGATGCGGCATGCGCGCCAGATCGGCCCCAATCGCCTTACCCGCAATGTCCTTGCCAAGCCATACGGTCAGTGGCGACCAGTCACGCGGGGGCTCCTGGTAGACGTCGCCGAGGCGCACGATGCGCCGGCGCGCATTGGGTACCTCGACGCCCACGGCCTGCTTTCCAGGGATGGGGGCAAGAATGCGGATGTCGGTGGCAGCGAGCGCGTACGCCAGGTCGTCCTTGAGCGCCGCGACCTTGGCCACCTTTGTGCCGGGCGCCAGTCTGAGCTCGTAGCGCGTGATATGCGGTCCCATGACCGTGCCGATCACCTTGGCTTGCACGCCGAAGTGGCCCAGTGCCTCGACCAGCGTGCCCGCCACCCGCTCGTGCTGGCTTGCATCGACAGCGTTGGCCGCCTCCCGCTCGGCTTTGCCGGCGCCCTTCTTGGTCGACGAGCCCGACCGCTCGAGCACGCCCGCAGCGGCCGGCAGCCTCCAGGAGAAGTCGGGGTCGTCGGTGACCACGCCACGCAGCCTTCCCTGAGGCGTCAGCTCGTCACGCCCAAGCCCATCGCCGGGCGCGCCACTCGCTGGCTCTGTGTTGTCGGCCTCCTGCGCAGGGGGGTGCTGCGCGCGCGCACGCGCGCGCGCGCGGCCATCGGTTTTTGTCATCCCACCAACAGACACACCACCGTGGTCGTCAGTTGCAAGTGCAGCCGCAGCGTCAGCGCCGGCGATGTCGTCCTGCGGCGGGCCCTCGACATACGTCGATCTGACTGTCAGCTTCGAGCGTCCCGCGGCGGTGCTGGGTGTCGGAGTGGCACGATCCTGCTCACCGTCCGCCCGCGAATCAGCCGCGGGCGAACCGGCTTGCAAGCCGATTGCGGCTTCAAAGTCGCCGGCAGTCCACGCGGGCGCGTGCGCATCTCGCTCCAGATCGTCTTCGCGCAGGTGGGCAAGGGCCGAACGCTGCGTTGCGTAAATCTCCGGGGCGGGGCTTGCCAGCGTGCCACCAGCCGCCGTCAGGCGTCGCCAGAGCAAACGCAAGCCAGAGCTTGTGGCCTGGGCGCTGCGCGCGAGCGCCGTGGGACTCAGCAGCGCAAGCGCTGCCAGCAGTAGGAAGACCACCAGGATCGTGACGCCGAGATCACGGACCAGTGCGTGCGTGACCCACCACAGCGCCTGTCCTGCCATGCCGCCACGGTCTTCGACATACGCCGCCGACCATTGGGCGGCGCCGCGGAGGCCGCCTGTAGCCGCGTGCACAGCGTGGACATGAGCGCCTTGCGCCGGGCCTGGACTCACGCCGAGTGTCCCCGCCGCCAGCGCCAGCACTACCGCGGCAAAAAGGCACAAGCCACCGGGACCCAGTGGGCGCAGTCGCGAAAACGCAGGGCGTGCGAGCATGGCTGCGCCTGTGATGAGCAGAGCCGGCGGCGCCAGCCAGCGCGCGCGGCCGGCGGTGAAGCCAAGTGCGACAGTCAGTCCGCGTCCAAGGCCACCCCCGTCCCAGCCTCCATAGAGCACGAATGCCAGGAACAGGCCGAGGGCGCAAAGCCCAAGTGCCAGCAGATCGCGCTGGGTCTGTGAAAGCTCGGAACGCAGCAGCTGACCTACCGAAAACCACCGCCGGGAGGACCGCTTGCGTGTGCGCATGCGCGCGCCTCGACCTCCCGCACGAGCGTTGGTGCGGCGGCGTGGCACGGATCGCGAGCGCCCGTGCGCGGTGCGCTGTCTGGTGCCTGGCATAGGTATGAGTCGCGCCGTCGGCGCGCCTGTATCGCTGTTTCGACGACCACGCGCGGCCACCTGCTCAGAGGCCGCACAACACGGCCGCGGCGCGCTTACGCGCGCTTTAGCGTACGTCGCTAAACCTTCTAGAGCGTGGGCCACAGGGCGGATGTCCAGTGGCTCGCAAACAGATCCGGCGGGCTTCCGCCGGCCAGGCTATGTTGCGTACAGGAGGCGAGATGACGATCGACGGCTTACACCGCTCAGCCCGAGTGCTTGTGGTCGAGGACGACCGTGAGATCGCTGAGGTGTTGCAGCGCTCACTGCGCATCGAGGGTTATGAGGTGCGCTGCGCCAGCGACGGCTCCGCGGCGCTCGAGGAAGGTCGCACATTCTCTCCTGATCTTGTGATCCTCGACCTTGGCCTGCCTGGAGATCTGGACGGCCTCGACGTGGCGCGCACCATGCGCGGCCAGGGTGACACACCGATCTTGATCCTTACCGCTCGTGATGCCTTGGACTCCCGTGTGGAGGGGCTCGACAGTGGCGCCGACGACTATCTGGTCAAGCCCTTCGAGCGCCAGGAGCTTTTGGCACGCATGCGCGCGCTTTTGCGCCGGCGCCCGCCGCGCGGCTCGGCGGCTTTGTGCGTCGGCGACTTGGCGCTGAACCCCGACACACACGAGGTCGCCCGTGGTGAGCGCGCGATCGAGCTCACACAACGGGAGTTCGAACTTCTGGAATACCTGATGCGCAACGAGCGCATCGTGATCTCACGCCAGCGGCTGCTGGATGAGGTCTGGGGCTACGAGCCCTTCTCGACCACCAACACGATCGAGGTCTTTGTCTCCAACCTGCGCCGCAAGTTGGAGGGCGATGGCGAGCCGCGCCTGCTGCACACGATCAGAGGAGCTGGTTACGTCCTTCGTGCGTAGGCTCACCGTAACGCCTCGCCGGCTCGGCGAGCGCATCTCCGGCGGCTTTGACCGGTTGCCCATTCGCACGCGCCTGGCCGCGGGCTCGGCGCTGCTTACCTTCGCGATCCTGTGCTCATTTGCGCTGGTGGTTGGCATCCTCACGGCACACAGGCTGCGTTCGGATTTCGATCACCAGGTAGCGCAGACGGACGAGAAGCTCGCGACCAACGGCAGGGCCTACTACAACGTCTCAACGCAGTCCGTGGAACTGGTGCCCAGCCTGAGCGAACAGGCGCTGCCGGAAGGGTCCGTGGTGGAGGTGCTCAACGAAAGTGGCACTGTCCTCGCGAGGTGGCCCGCGCACTCCCCCACGCTCAGCGTGCCTTCACCGCAGGCCACCTCGCTCGGTGCAGTCCCGTTCTTTCGCCTGATCCGCCCACAGGTCGGACCCGTCCTGGCCAGCGTCGACGGCTACCGCGTGGCAAGCGAACCGGCGTGGTTGCGCACCGCGGGCCTGGGCACGCCGGTTGCGCCGGTCACGATCGAGTACGCGCGTCCCGTTTCGGTCGCCGAGACCACGGTGGCGCGTGTGGAGCTGCTGCTCGTGCTCGGCGTACTCGCAGGCACGGGGTTGGCCCTGCTGGCCGGTGTCACGCTCGCGCGTCGTGCGATGCGACCGATCGCGGCACTGACGAGCGCGGCGGCCCAGATTGCGCGCACGCGCGATAGCTCGATGTCAATGCCCGAGTCCAAGGCCGAGGACGAGGTGGCCGAGCTTGCGCGAACGCTCGCGGGCATGCTCAAGGAGCTCGATAGCGCCCAGGTCGAGACTGAGGCCATGCTCGTGCGCCAGAGACAGTTTGTCGCCGACGCGTCCCACGAGTTGCGCACGCCGCTGACCAGCGTGCTCGCCAACCTCGAGCTGCTGGCCGATTCCCTCGATGGCGACCACGGCGACGCGGCACGCTCTGCGCTGCGGGCATCGCGGCGCATGCGCCGGCTGGTTGCCGACCTGTTGCTGCTCGCGCGCAGCGACGTCGGTCGTGCAGTCCAGCGACGACCGACCGACCTGGCTCGTGTGGCACTGGACGCGGCCTCGGAGCTCGGACCCATGAGCGTGACCCATGAGCTCTCGTTGGACGTCCGCCCGGCCGTGGTTGATGGCTCACCGGACGAGCTCGACCGTGTCGCCATCAACCTGATCGAGAACGCCCTGCGCCACACGCCCCCGGGTACGCGCATCTGGGTCTCGACGGCGGTGGACGACACCGGGCAGGCGACATTGACGGTAGAGGACGATGGGCCGGGCGTCCCCGACGAGCTTGCACCGACGCTCTTTGAACGCTTTGTTCGCGGGGCCGGCGATGCCGGCGGCTCCTTCGGCCTCGGCCTGGCAATCGTGCGCGCTGTCACCCTCGCTCACGGAGGCACTGTGAAGGTGGAGCGCACCACCCGCGAGGGCGCCCAGAGCGGGGCACGGTTTGTGGTGCGGATACCGGCAGCGCCAGTCGATGGCGGCGACTCGGGCACGGCCGGCGGATCGGGCACGGCCGACACGGGCCAGGTTGCGCCCCCCGCGTCCTAGGGCTTCAGACCTCGACCACGACCGGCAGAACCACGGGTCGACGACGCAAACGCTCGTAGACCAGCGCAGCGAGGTCGTCATGCAGAATCTCCTGCAGCATGTCGATCTCGCGGATCTCCTCTGACGCGGCGCGCGCCAGCGAGCTTGCGACCGTGGCCCGGATCTCTGTGACCAGCTCGCCGGCATCGTCCAGGAAGGGGACGCCGCGAAAGATGACCTCTGGGTCTGCCACGGAGCGGCCATCGTGCTCGCTGACCGTTGCCATCACAATGAAGATGCCGTCGGCGGAGAGCATGCGGCGGTCGCGCAGCGCCACGTCAGTGACGTCACCGATCTCGACGCCGTCGACGAAGATCATCCCGGCCCGCTCCGGCTTGCCGAAGCGAGCCCCGCTGGAATCGATTTCGAGCGGCAGGCCGTTGGCGCCCTGGAAGATGTCGTCGGGATCGATGCCCACAGCCTCGGCCAGCTGCGCATGCAACCGCAAACGCTTGTAATCGCCATGCATTGGCATCACGTACCGCGGCTCGGTCAGGTTGAGCATCAGCTTCAGCTCCTCGGCGTGGCCGTGTCCGGAGGCATGGACTGGTGCGTCAGCGGCTGTGATCACGTCGCACCCAATGTGGTAGAGGCGGTCGATGGTCTCGTTGACCGTGCGCTCGTTGCCTGGCACGGGTGAGGCTGCGAAGACCACTGTGTCGCCTTCGTGGAGCTTGACCTGGGGATGGTCATGATGCGCCATCCGCCGCAGCGCCGACAGCGGCTCTCCCTGGGAGCCCGTGGAGATGATCACGATGCGCTCGTCTGGATAGTTCTCGACCTCACGCGGCCCCACCAACATTCCGTCGTCGACCTCGATGTGGCCGAGCGAGCGTGCGATCGCGAAGTTCTTGCGCATTGATCGCCCGACGAGTGAGACCTTGCGCCCCACTGCAGCGGCGGCATCGCATGTCTGCTGGATACGGTGAATGTTGGAGGCGAAGCTGGTAACGATGATCCGGCCCTGGCAGCGCTCGAAGACCTCTTCCAGACGTGGGCCGACGATCGACTCCGACGGCGACCAGCCGGGCCGATCGACGTTGGTTGAATCTCCGCACAACAGCAGCACGCCCTCACGCCCCAGCTCCACCAGCCGCGCCATATCTGCGGGAGGCCCGTCAACGGGCGTCTGGTCGAACTTGTAATCACCGGTCATAAGCACCGTGCCAAGATCGGTGCCGACCGCGACAGCGCAGGCATCGGGGATTGAATGCGTCATGTGCACGAGCTCGATTGAAAACGGCCCGAGCTCAACCACGTCGCCGGTCTGCAAGGTGTTCAGCTTGATCCCACGCAGCTTGTGCTCGTCGATCTTGGAGCGGGCCATCTCCATCGTCAACGCCGACCCGTATACCGGCGGAGCGTCGCGTCCGAGCTCGCGCAGCACCCATGGCAAGGCGCCCAGATGGTCCTCGTGGCCGTGGGTGATCACGATCGCCTCGATGTCGCGCGGGCGTTCGCGCAGGTAGGTGAAGTCGGGGAGCACCAGATCGATGCCGACCATCTCGGGCGTGGGAAAGCGCAGCCCCGTATCGACCACGAGAATCCTGCCGTCGTACTCGATGACGGTCATGTTCTTGGCGATCTCGCCTAGCCCGCCAAGCGGGAGAACCCGAAGTGTGCTCATTATTCGTGCCTGGTCCTCAAGCCCCGCCGCCCGCTCGGGCGCCGGCGACGGCACCGAGCCAACCGTGGCGCTCAAGCATGGCCCGCACCAGCGCGAGCTCGGCCTCGGTGGCCTCGACAAGAGGCAGACGGAGGCCGCCAACGTCATGCCCGAGCAGGTTCAAAGCAGCCTTGGTGAGGGTTGGGCTGGCGGTCAAGAAGAGGGTCTTGTAGACGTCGCGGAGCGAGGCGTCGATCTCGGCGCGGCGGTCGGGCTCGGTCACCATGCGGCGCATCTCATCGCCGGCGACATGACTGGCGACGAGAATGCCGCCGGCGCCGCCCATGTCCAGCACGGCGGCAAAAGAACCGTCGTCGCCGGCGTATAGATCGAGTCCGTCGATCTGCGCAAGCTCAGCGGCATTGGCCTGCTTTACACCCTGGATGTGCTCGATCTGTGCCAAGCGAGCGAGCAACTCGGGACCCATGTTGGTGCCTGTACGGCCGGGGATGTTGTACAGCAGGATGGGGCGATCGGTGGCCTTGGCGACCTCTTCGTAGTGGCGGACGATGCCGAGTGGACTGGGCCGGTTGTAGTAAGGCGTGACGCTCAGGGTGCCGTCAACCCCCAGCTCGGTGGCACGCTCGGTCAGATTCACCGCGTGGCGGGTGTCGTTTGACCCGGTGCCCGCGATGATCGTCGTGTGAGGGGGGCGCTCACGCACCGCAAGGGCGACGAGCGCGAGGTGCTCCTCGTCGGAGAGCGTTGCAGCCTCGCCGGTCGTGCCACAGACGACAAAGCCGTCGGAGCCGTGCTCGGCAAGATGGTGCATGAGTTCGACAAAGGGCCCTTCAGCCACGTGCAGCTCGGAGTCGAAGGGCGTGACTATGGCCGTCAAGACGGTGCCGAGGTCGGACATGCACCGCAGTATTCCATGCCCAGTGACCACGACCCGCTCCACGCCACCGACGCAGGCGCTCCGACTGAGGCGATGGATATCTTCGAGGCATGCCCGCACTGGCCGCCGGCCGATCGCGCCACCGCGCCCGGATAGCCGTTCAACAACAGCTGCCCGGCAGCCAGGAGCCGCAGACAGGCCCCGCAGCACTGAGCGTCGAGGTATTCGCGGTGCGTTACCGCTCTGGCGATGGCAACTTCGCGGTGGTGGAGGCGGTCGATGACAGCGGTGCGCCGGTGACCCTCACCGGACCGATCGCCTATCTGCACGCGGGGGAGGAACTGGAGGTTGAAGGTTGCTGGCGCGAGCATCCGCGCCACGGTCTGCGCTTCGAGGTTTCACAGGCGTGTCATCGCGAGCCAACCACCGAGGCGGGGTTGCTTGCGGCGCTGGGCGCAATCAAGCACATTGGCCCAAGCGGCGCCGCGTTTCTGTATGAGCGCTATGGCGCCGACACGCTCGCGGTCGTCGATAAAGCGCCCAAGCAGCGCTTGCGCGAGGTCCCGGGGATAGGTCGGGCGCGTATAGAGGAGGCCGTCCGCTCCTGGGATGAGCAGCGCTCGCAGCGCGCTCTGCGGATGTTCCTGGCCTCCCACGGCGTCGCTGCGGCGGTTGCTTCGCGCATCCACCGCGCCTGGGGATCGGGATCGATCGATCAACTCCAGCGCGATCCCTACTGCATCACGACTTTGCCCGGGATCGGCTTTCAGAGTGCCGACGCGCTCGCCCGGGCGCTCGGCATCTCCGCGGATTCGGCGATGCGCCTGGACGCCGGTCTGTGCCACGCGCTGACCGAAGCCGAGCTCGACGGCCACTGCTACCTGCCGGCCGGCCGGCTGTATGTCCGCGCGGCGCGGTTGCTGAGCGCAGACACAGACCCTCAGTCCGAAGCGGTTGCGGTATCGGCTGAACTGCTGGCGCGGCGCGTCAGCGATCTGTGTGCGGGCGAACGGCTGGTAGCCGAGCCCCCGGCACCGGGCTCCGACGGCGAGGTGTTGACCGGCACCCAGGAGGACTTGACGCGGATCTATCTGGCGGAGATGCACGCAACGGAGCGCCGCCTCGGCGGCTACGTCAGCGAGCTCGCCGGCGCCGCCCCGGCGGCGCTTTCCGAGGGCGCTCAGCGACCTGCTGACGGTTCGTTTGTCCCCACTGACGAACAGTGGGCAGCGGTACATCTTGCGCTCGCGCATCGGCTTTCGATCCTCACGGGTGGCCCTGGCACGGGCAAGACCACGAGCATGCGGGTGCTCGTCGACGAGGTCCACCGTGGTGGTGGCCGGGTGCGCCTGTGCGCGCCGACTGGCAAGGCAGCGCGTAGGCTCGCTGCTGCTACTGGACAGCAGGCGACCACGATCCACCGGCTGCTTGAGTGGGTTCCGGGCACGGGCTTTGCGCGCGGCCGCGACAACCGCCTCAGCGGGATTGGTCTGCTGATCGTAGACGAGGCAAGCATGCTCAGCGTACGCCTGGCCGAGGCGCTGTTTGCTGCCGTCGGCGATGACACCCACGTGCTCTTGGTGGGCGATATCGACCAGCTGGCCGCGGTGGGGCCAGGGCGCGTGCTGGAGGACCTGATCGGCTCCGGATTGGTGCCCGTGACAGCGCTGCGCCGGGTCTTTCGCCAGGCGCAGCGGTCGTTAATCGTTCGCGCAGCGCACGCGATCAACGAAGGCCACCTGCCATCGAAGGCACCGCTTGCTGAGCTTGGGGCCGGCAGCGACGACGCTGAGGCCCCGATCCGCGACTTCTTCGTGATCGAACGCGAGCGCGAGGCCGATCTCTTTGGCGAGGTCATCTCGCTGGCGTGCGGGCGTGTTGCCTCGCACTTTGACCTTGACGCCCAGATCGACGTTCAGGTGCTTGCGCCGATGCGGCGTGGTCCACTCGGAATCGATGCGCTGAACGGCGCGTTACGCGGGCACCTGAACCCGGACGGCGCGGCAATTGCAGGGACGCCGTTGCGCGCCGGTGACCGCGTGATTCAGACTCGCAACGATTACGAGCACGAGCTCATGAACGGCGAAGTCTGCCTCGTTGCAGGGATCGAGGGCGAGCGCGTGAAGCTGATCGGCGACGACGGGCGCATGCTGCTGCTACCGCCGGCGGCGCTCGACAGCTTGGAGCTGGCGTACGCGATCTCGATCCACAAATCCCAAGGCTCCCAGGCTCCGGCGATTGTGCTGGCGCTCGCGCGCTCCCACAGGATCATGCTGACGCGAAACCTGTTGTACACCGCGGTGACCCGCGCAGAGAGTGCGTGCGTGGTCGTCTGTCAACCCGGCGCACTGGAGCTGGCCCTCACACGTCGCGACGCCCGCCGGCGCCACACGCGGTTGGCCGAGATCGTGGCGTGGGGCTCAGAGCAGATGCTCTAGCCCGACCAAGGGCGAGCGCGGGAGCGTCTCCACGCGACGAATGGCGAGCAGCAGGCCGGGCATAAAAGCCTCACGGCTGGTCGTATCGTGCTTGATCGTAAGCGTCTGTCCAAGATCGCCCAGGATCACCTCCTGGTTTGCAACAAGGCCCGGGAGCCGCACTGAATGGATCGGCGGCGGATCACCGCCGCTTGCCTGTGCCATCAGCTCGGCTGTACGGGCCGCGGTGCCACTGGGAGCGTCGAGCTTGCGGTCGTGGTGGAGCTCGATGATCTCGGCCTTGGCCATGTGCCGCGAGGCCTCGGCGGCAAAGCGCATCATCAGCACCGCGCCGACTGCGAAGTTGGGCGCCACGAAAACGTTCACCGAAGCACCCTGACAGGCGGCTTGCAGCTGTCCCATGTCAAAGCCGGTGGTACCGATCACCACGTGGACTCCGGCCTGCATGCACGCCGCCACGTTGGCGAGCACGGTGTCGGGCTGCGTGAAATCGACGGCGACGTCAGCGCCGTCGAGCGCCTCCCCTAAATTGGTGCCCAGCGTGGGGTCCACGCGCGCGGAGAGCTCCATGTCGGGGGCCCCGGCAACGGCAGCACAGGTCATCTGTCCCATCTGCCCAGCGGCACCGAGCACAGCGACGTTAATGGCCGGAGCGGCGGCGCTCACGAGGCTGCGGGGACGGGCGGATGAGCCGCCAGCTGTTGCAAGGGCCTGATCGCCTCCCTGAATGCATCCTCGTCGGGCCCGATCGCGGCAACAGACAGACCCGTATCGCCGAGCAGATCAGAGGCCAGCGCGGCACAGTCCTCGGCGGTCACCGCGTCGAGTCGATCGATGATCTCGTCGGTGGAGAGGATTGGCAGGTCCCACAAGAGCGCCGAGCCCAGCCGACCCATGCGCGCGCCGCTTGACTCCAGCGCCAGCACGAGCCCGCTCTTTGCGCACTCACGCGAGCGTGCCAGCTCGGGGTGTGAAATCGGCTCCGTGCGCACGCGGTCGAGCTCGGTGGCGATCACTGAAAGGGCCTCGACGAGGTTCTCTGGGCGCGTACCCACGTAGACGCCGAGCTCGCCCGTTGCCCCGTAGAGATGCGAGAAGGAAAAGATCGCATAGGCCAGCCCGCGGCGCTCGCGCACCTCCTGAAATAGCCGCGAGGAGGGTGTGCCGCCCAGCACGCCCTCGAGTACGCGCAGCGCAAAGCGGCGCTCGTCCCCGCGCGGGATCCCGGGAGCGCCCACGCACACGTGGTACTGCTCGGTGTCCTTGCGCTGGAAGCGCACCTGCCCTGCGGGGTGCGGTGGCGTCGCATCGGCCAAGCCAACCGCCTCGACGCCGCGTGCATCGTGCGGCGTGAACTGCTCAGCCATGCTCACGAGCTCGTCATGATCGATCGACCCGGCGGCCGCGATGACCACGTTTGCCGGGACGTAGCGCTCGGCGTGAAAGGCGCGCAGCTGGCGATCGTCGATGCTTCCGACCACCTCCGGGGTACCAATCACGGGTCGCCCCAGCGGTGCCTCGCCAAAGAGCGCCTCTGCGAAACGGTCAAAGATCTGATCCTGGGGGTCGTCTTCGTAGGCGGCTATCTCCTGCAGCACCACCTCGCGCTCGGCCTCGAGCTCGCCCAGCGTCGGCGCCCAGACCATTTCGCTCATCGCCTCAAAGGCACGCTGCAAATGGGTGTCCAGCACCCGGCTTCCCAGCGACGTGGTTTCCTTGTCGGTCTCGGCATTGAGGCCGGACCCCATTTCGTCAAACAGCTGGTCGAGCTCGATCGAGCTGTACTTGCCGGTGCCGCGGAACAGCATGTGCTCAAGCAAATGCGAGATGCCGGCCTGCTGCGGAGTCTCCTGCGCGGAGCCACCGGCGATCCAGATCCCGAGCGCCACCGACCGCACCGACGGTACGCGCTCGGAAATCACGCGTACGCCGGCGCCGACGGTGCTGCAGCGGTGCTCTGTCTCAGTGCTTGGCCTGCTGGAGTGCGCGGTCGAGGCCACTACGACCAGGGCCTATCCCGGCCTGGCGCCGACCTAGTCACGGCCTGCGCCGCGCCGCGGACGGCCAGATCCCCGACCTGCTCCGGGGCCTGAGTCGCGGCGGCCGTTTGACCCCCCGCGGTCGTCGCCGGAGCCGTTACGGCCGCGCGGAGGGCGGCTGCCACCACCCGGTCCCGACGCAGCGGCTACAGCTGCGAGCTCCTCGGCTGACTTGCCGGCGATGTCCGGGTCGCTTGCCAGGCGCAGACCGATCCGGCCGCGCTCGCGGTCGACCTCGACGACGCGCACCTCGATCTCGTCGCCGCGCGAGAGCACATCCTCGACGGTCTCAACGCGCTGTCCGGGGGCGACGTTGGAGATGTGTAGCAGTCCATCGGTGCCCTTCGTCAGCTCAATAAACGCGCCGAACGTGGTCGTCTTAACGACCTTGCCCGTGTACTCATCCCCCACCTCGACCTCCTTGAGCATCATCCGGATGCGCTCCACGAGCCCCTCGCCGAGCTCGCCGTTGACCGAGTAGATCAGCACCTGGCCCTCGTCGGTGACGTCGATCTGGGATTCGAACTCCTCCGAGAGCGAACGGATCGTTTCCCCGCCCTTGCCGATCAGCATGCCGATCTGGCTGGGGTCGATCTGAATGTTCTGGATGCTTGGCGCAAAGCGCGAGAGCTCGCCACGCGGACCCTCGATAACGCCGGCCATCTTGCCCAGAATCGTCGTGCGCGCAGTGTGGGCCTGATCGAGCGCGTCACGCAGGATGTCGAAGGTGACGCCGGAGATCTTGATGTCCATCTGCAGCGCCGTGATCCCGCGGTCGGTGCCGGCGACCTTGAAGTCCATGTCGCCGAGATGGTCCTCGACGCCGGCGATGTCCGTGAGCACCATGTAGTCGTCGCCCTCCTTGATCAAGCCCATGGCGATTCCCGCAACTGGGCGGGCGATCGGCACGCCGGCATCCATCAGCGACAACGAAGAGCCGCATACCGATGCCATCGAGGAGGAACCGTTTGACTCCAGGATGTCGGAAACCACTCGCACCGTGTAGGGGAAATCCTCAAGGCTTGGCAACACGGGCACCAATGCGCGCTCCGCCAAGGCACCGTGCCCGACGTCGCGACGCTTGGGTCCCAAACGCCCGGCCTCGCCCACGGAGAACGGGGGGAAGTTGTAGTGGTGCATGTAGTACTTCTTGGTCTGCAAGCCAAGCGTGTCAAGCCGCTGCTCCTCGCGCAGCGTGCCCAGCGCAACCACGCTGAGTGCCTGAGTCTGGCCACGAGTAAACAGCGCCGAACCGTGCGTGCGCGGCGTCACGTCGACCTCGATCGAGATATCCCGGATCTCGTCGGCGCCGCGGCCGTCGGGACGCTTCTTGTGCACCGCGATCCGCTCGCGGATGACCGCTTTCTCGAGCGCGTCGAAGGCCTGCTTGACGGCGGCCTCGCGCTCGCGCGCTGCCACCAGCTCGGTGTCGGTTGCACTTGGCGACGGTGCCGGCGCATGCTGCGCGACGACAGCGTCGTGCACGGCTTGTGTGGCGTCCTGTCGCTCGAGCTTGTCGACCACCTGCGTGGCCTCGTCCAGGGCCTGTCCGTGCGAGGCGCGCACAGCCTCCAGCAGATCGGAGTCAAGCTGGCGAGCCTCCGCGGGCGTCTTCTCCTTGCCCACGCTCGCCGCAAGCTCGCGCTGCAGCGCGCACAGCTTCTTGATCTCGGCGTGTGCGATGTCCAGCGCGTCGAGGATCTCGGCCTCGGAAATCTCCTTGGCCCCGGCCTCCACCATTAAGATCGCCTCTTCGGTGCCGGCGACGACGAGGTCAAGCTCAGAGGTCGAGCCCTCGCTGGGTTCGCCCGTAAAGAGCTCCTCGCTGGGGTTGACGACGAAGTTGCCGTCAACCTTGCCGATGCGCACCGCGCCCACGGGCCCCGCGAAGGGCACGTTGGAGATCATCAACGCCGTTGAGGCGCCGTTCATGGCGAGCACGTCGTAGGGGTGAACGTGGTCGACGGACAGGGGAATCGCCACGAGCTGGGTGTCGTAGCTCCATCCCTTGGGAAACAGCGGGCGTAGCGGCCGGTCGATCATGCGCGCTGTCAGCGTCGCCTTCTCGCCGGAGCGACCCTCGCGCTTAAAGAAAGAGCCGGGGATCTTCCCGGCGGCGTACATCCGCTCCTCAACATCGACAGTCAGTGGTAGGAAATCCACGTCGCGCTGGGCGCCTGCCGTGGCCGTTGCGAGCACCATGGTCTCGCCCTGACGCACCACCACCGCACCCGAGGCCTGCTTGGCCATCCTGCCGGTCTCAAACGAAATCTCACTGCCTGCGATCTCCACGGAGACCCGCGTAATCTGGTCACTGCTCATTGAAATTCTCTTGCCTTCCTTCTCCGCCCCATCACCGCCTTGCGCGGCTGCGTCGGCTGGAGTCTGTTTTCTTGTCTTTGACGTTGAACGCACCGAGCTTAGCGAACCGCAAGTGGCGGTTCGCTGACTGCAACCATGCCCCGGCGTGCCATCGATCCCTCGCTGCGCCGCCGCAACGCGCCTATGCGCGTGGGCACGGGCGCTTGTAAGCGCCGACCGCTACTTGCGCAGACCGAGGTCCTTGATCAGCGACCGGTATGAATCCAGGTCGCTGCGCTGCAGATAGCCGAGCAGGCGGCGACGGTGCCCCACGAGCCGCAGCAAACCGCGGCGGGAGTGGTGGTCGGCCTTGTGCTCGCGCAGATGCTCGGTGAGGTGGTTGATGCGCTCTGTCAAAAGCGCCACCTGCACCTTGGTGTCGCCCGTGTCCTGCTCGTTGGAGCCGAATTGGGCCGTAAGCTCGCGTTTGCGCTCTGCGGTCAGGTACATAAACTCAGGACAAGCTAGCAGAAGCGGCCGCGCGCGCGCCTGCGATGCGCCGCGTCTGCGCGACGTCGTGTCCCATCTGCTCGATCAGTGCCTCGCGGGTGTCAAAACGTCGCTCGCCTCGCAAGCGGCGCAGGAACGACAGCTGCAGCTGCCGCCCGTAGAGATCGCTGTCAAAGTCCAGCAGGTAAGCCTCGATCAGCTCGCCGCGGCCGGTGTCAAAGGTCGGTCGCACGCCAATGCTGACCGCAGCCGCGACGGCGGCTGCGCGGGCGCCCGTCGCGCTCGGTGGACGCGGGGGACTGTCGGTGACTGCCGGCGACGAGTCATCCCACGAGGACTCCGCGACCGTGGCCAGACACGCGTAGACGCCATGTCCGGGGCAGACGAAGCGCTCGTCGGGGATCAGGTTGGCTGTCGGATAGCCGAGTTCACGTCCACGCTCATCGCCGTGGACGACCTCCCCACGAAGCTCAAACGGCGCGCCCAAGAACTGCTCTGCCTGCCCCACGTCGCCGGCGGCGACAAGACCCCGGATATGGCTCGAGGAGACAATCTCGCCGTCGACCTCGAACATCGGGTGCACAACGGTCTGAAAACGCGCGTCGGCTGCCAGCAGCTCCGGCGTCCCCTGCGCCTTGTGACCAAAGCGGTAGTTCTCACCCACCGAGACGCGCTCGGCTCCCAGCGCGCCGACGAGCACGTCGTCAACGAAGGACTGCGCGCTGCGCGCTGCGAACTCGGCCGAGAAAGGCACCACGATCAGCTCTTGTACGTTCAGCGAAGCGATCAGCTGCGCCTTGATGGCGAAGGTGGTGAGCAGCTTGGGCGTGTGCTCCGGAGCCACCACCGAGACCGGGTGCGGGTCGAACGTGAGCACGCTGTCGGATCCGGCGATCACCGCTCGGTGTCCCAGATGCACACCGTCAAAGGTGCCGACCGCGAGCCGTCGAGGGCGGCGCTCGGCGTCGGGCAAGCTGACGATCTTCACGATGCTCAGGAGCCTAATGGTTCAGGGGCCGGGCCCATACCGGTGACACTGGCATCGCAGCCGTCACTGAAGGTTGCGCGGATGCCACTCAACGTTGCGCGGGTGGGAGCGCGGCCAGTGCATGCTCGATCGTCAACTCCGCGGGGGCGCCGCACAGCCACGAGGCTGGATTCAGGTTGGGCGAGGCGGCGGCAGGGGCAACGAATCGTCCTGTCGAGCGTGCACCGAGGGGCGGCGCGACGGCATCGCCGACATCAAAGGGGCCAATGGCAGTCCTGCGCAGTGTCTCGCAGTAAGCGTCACCAAGGTCGGCAATCAGCGAACGCACGTATGTGCCCGCCGAGCATTCGATTTCAAAGCACGCACGTTCGGGCTCGCGCCAGATCTGTTGGAAGCGATCGACGGTGACAATCCGCTCCGGCATTTCGAAGGACTCGCCGCGGCGCGCGCGACGATAGGCACGCTCACCGCCAACCTTGACGGCGGAGTAGATCGGCGGTCGCTGACGCAGCTGGCCCGTGGGCAGCTCTGGCTGCTGTGGGGGGATCTTGCCGGTAAGCGCAATCTCGCCCTCGGGATCGCCTGTGCTCGACACCGCGCCCAGGCGGGCCACGGTCTCATAACGCTTGGTCAGGGCCATGAACGTGCTTTGCAAGCGAGTGGCTTTGCCCACGAGCACCAGCAGCAGTCCCGTGGCGAAAGGATCAAGCGTGCCCGCGTGACCGGTCTTTGCGCCGCCCAGCGCTCGGCGAATGACCGCGACGACATCGTGTGAAGTCACGCCCGCAGGCTTGTCGATCAGCAGCACCCGGTCCATGCGGGTGCCCTATGGCAGCGGTGTTGAGTCCGACAGCTGGGCGGCGATCTCGCCGCGCAGAAACGTAATCAACTCCTCCACTGATAGCGCCGTGGAGAAACCGGCGGCGCGGCGATGCCCGCCACCGCCTTGACCTCTGGCGATCTGCGACACGTCGACGTCGTCGTCGATCGCCCGCAGCGACACCTTGCGCTCGCCGCGCCGGTCAGGATCGGTGAGCTCGCGGATGAGCGCTGCCACCTTTGTGCCCGCCACCGCGCGGAGGTGATCGACGACGCCCTCCGAGTAGCTCTGGTCGGCGTGCGCCTTGGCGAAGTCGCCCGCGCTGAGCACCGACAGCGTGAGGCGCCCGGAGTCAAAGCGCTGGACCTCGGACAACGCCACTGCGAGCAACGTCAACTTCGCCAGCGGCAGACCCTCGTACAGGCGGCGGTAGATCGTCTCGACCTCGACTCCGGCTTCAATCAGGGCCGCAGCCATCAGATGGGCGCGAGGCCCCGTGCTCTCATACATGAAACGCCCCGTGTCGGTCACCAACGCCACGTAAAGCGCATCGGCGATCTCCGGCGAGAAGGGCAAGGCGAGCTCGTTGTAGATCTCCCACACGAGCTCGGCTGTGCAGGATGCATCGGCGACGACGTGGTTGAGCGTGCCGAAGCGCGTGTTGTCGTGATGGTGGTCGATGTTGACCAGAAAGGCACCACCACTGAGCACCAACGAGGGACTGCGGTCGATGTTGCCGCAGTCCAAGAACACGATCGTGCGCTCGCCGATGTCCTCCGGCACCGTGTGGATCAGGTCTTCGAGCTCAAAGAAGCTGTACTCGTCCGGCAGGGGCAGATCGCGGGCGGCCATGAACATCTCGACCTCCTTGCCAAGGGACTTCAAAAGCGCGTGCATTGCCACCAGCGAGCCCAGCGCATCGCCGTCGGGGTTCTCATGGGTGGCGACAACAAAGCGCGTGTCCTGCTGTAGGCGCTTGACGACCTCATGCTGCGTCGTCGTGTGATCGTGAGCCGCGGGGGCGTTCACGGTTGGCTGTCCTGGAGCGGAGCGCCGGGCGCAGGCGCCGGATCGGACCCAGGATCCTCGTGGCCCAAAGGCAGCTCGAAATCGATCAGTTCGCCGACGCGCACGGCATTCTCGGCGGTCTCGTCGTAGACAAAGCTCAACACAGGGGTGCGTTTGAGGTGCAGCTCGGTCGCCAGCCTGTGCTGGAGAAAGCCGTGCGCGCTGCGCAGGCCCTCCAGCGTGCTCTCGCGCTCGCTCTCGGCCAGCGTCTGGCCGGCGCCGTCGAGGGCGCTCACGTAGACGCGGGCATGGCTTAGGTCTGGGCTGGTTCTCACACTGGTCACGGTCACGAATCCGACTCGCGGGTCCTTCAGTTCCTTCGCCGCCACGTCACCAACCACCTGGCTGATCGCCTCGTTCACGCGACGCATTCGATCCGAACTCATTGCATCCACTCCGCGGGGGCATGCTCAATATAAGCCGTGCTCGGCGACCCGGTCGCCCGGGCAGCAGCAGCGGCGGAGGCACACATTGGCACCGACGCGCGCGCGCCCGTGCCGCTGCTCAGCTCAACTCGCGCTCGACCGAGCGCGTCTCATAGAGTTCCAGGATGTCGCCCTCTTTGAGGTCCTGGAAGTTGTTGAGCACGATGCCGCACTCAAACCCGCTCGCGACCTCCTGCACATCCTCGTTGAAGCGACGCAGGCTTGCCACGGTTGTGTCGTAGATCACCGTGCCCTCGCGTACTACGCGCAACTGTGCACCACGGCGCGCCTTGCCCTCCGTGATGTAAGACCCGGCGATCGTGCCAACGCGCGACCCACGGAATATCTGACGCACCTCGGCCTGGCCGAGCGTGCTCTCGACCTCCTCGGGCTCGAGCATGCCCTGCATCGCCGCGCGCAGATCCTCGATCGCGCGGTATATGACCGAGTACGAGCGGATCTCGACGCCCTGCTGATCGGCAAGCTTGCGCGCGTCACCCACGGGGCGCACGTTGAAGGCCAGGATCAGCCCCGCGGACGCCGCCGCGAGCATCACGTCGGACTCGTTGATGCCACCGACAGCACGGTGGATGATGTTCACCGAGACCTCACCTTGGGGCAGCTTGGCGATCTCGTCCTCGATCGCCTCAAGCGAGCCGGCGACGTCCGCCTTGATCACAAGGCTGAGCTCCTTGACGGCGCCGGCCTTGGCCAGCTTGAACACGTCCTCCAGCGAGATCTTGCGGCCGGCCCGCCGCGCGAGTGCCTCAGTCTTGAGCCTGTTGGCGCGCTCGCCCGCGAGCTGGCGCGCGCGTCGCTCATTCTCGACGGTGCGGACGGCCTCACCGGCTTCGGGCACGCCGTCGAACCCAAGCACCTCGACGGGCTCCCCGGGGAGGGCGAGCTTCTGGCGCGTGCCGGCCCAATCGTGCATCGCCCGCACGCGACCAAAGTTGACGCCGGCGACAAGCGCATCGCCGACGTGCAGCGTGCCCCGCTGGATCAGCACGGTCACGACCGGCCCGCGACCGGGATCGAGCTTTGACTCGATCACACTCCCCGACGCGGGCGCGTCGGGATTCGCGCGCAGCTCCTGGAGCTCGGCGACGACCTGAAGCGTGTCAAGCAGATGCTCAAGTCCCTCGTGGGTCTTGGCGCTGACGTCCACGAACTCGATCTCTCCACCCCACTCGACCGGCTGCAATCCGTGCTGGGCCATCTCCGCGCGCACGCGCTCGGGCTGGGCGCCCTCCTTGTCAACCTTGTTGACCGCGACCACAACGGGCACGCCGGCAGCCTTGGCGTGGTCGATCGCCTCCTCGGTCTGCGGCTTGACCCCGTCGTCAGCGGCGACAACGATCACCGC
>CAJCHW010000187.1 GCA_903970125.1 Chlamydiota bacterium | reverse complement strand
CATGTCCTCCGTGCCAAAGGAGGCCCGCCGCAACGACAAAAGCGTCTGCTCGACGTCGGCGTCGAGATCGGGCTGGTTCCTGAGCATCGTGTTGATCACGCGCTTGTTGCCCAGCTGGGAGATGGGCGCGTTGGCGGCGATCTCGATGGCGACCGCCAATGAGAGTGCCTCCAGCTCGGCCTCGGGGGCGACGCGGTTGACCAGCCCCCAGGCAAGCGCCGTTGAGGCATCGACGTTCTGTGCGACCAGGAAGAGCTCGCGCGTGCGTGGTGCGCCGATCGCCTCGATAAAACGCCTGATGCCGGTGTGGGAGTACACGAGACCGAGCTTTGCTGGAGGCATGCCCAGCTTGATCGCGTCTTTGGCGACGCGCAGATCGCACGCGAGCGCCAGCTCCAGGCCGCCGCCGATGGTATGCCCGGGGAGCACCGCAAGCGTGGGGTAGGGGTAGGCCTCCAGCGCTTCGATGGCGCGCGTGAAGGGGTGGGCCACGAGGCGCTCGGCCAGCGACTCAAAGTCATCGTCGGGGATGTCGCCGATGTCATACCCCGCCGAGAACATGCCGTGGGCGCCGGTGACGATCAGGCAGCGGATGGGGTCGGGCCCGGTTCCAGCGCCCGCGGCGTCGGCGGCCCCCGCGGTCCCCACGGCCGCAGTCAGCTCGCTCAGCGTGTCGGTGATCGCGTCGAGAATGGGGTGATCGAGGGCGTTTCGCTTGCTCGGGTTTGAGATCGTCAGACGCAGCACGCCGGATGCGGGCTCGTCGATCAGCAGCTTGCCGTCGGCCAGCACGCGGGCGCCTTGGCTTTGGTCATCAGCGCCGGGCTTCGGCGCCGATGGGTTCGCGTCGGTCATGAGCTGCTCCTATGCATGAAAGTCAAGGGGCTCCCGCGTGATTATCGCCGTCTGGGCGGGGGCTCGCGTTGGCGGCAGTCACCACCGCGGTGAAAAGGCTGGGAGGTCTCGGGGAAGCAGCCGAAAGGCGCTGCCAAAGGCCAGCGGTGCCACGGCTCGGAAATGACGCTCGTCGAGCGTGGCGATCGCAACTGTCTCCAACCTCTCCGCGAGGACCACCAGCGACGCGTCGGCAAGGCCGAGGCTGATGTCGGCGTAGCGTTCGGCGACGCGCACTGAAGCACCGAGCGCCTCCGGCCACCACTGCACGAGGTAGGCGCCCGCTAGAAGATCGGCTCGTAACGCCTCGGCGGCGCCGGCACCCCCATGGGCACTGGCGAGGTGATCGGCCTCGGCGAGGATCAGCGGCGTTGTGGCCAGGTCGTCCTGCTCGGCTGCCAACCACTCCGCGAAGTCCGCATGGTGGCGGTCCGCGGAGTTCATGTAGGCGATGATCGCCGAGGTATCGACGACGATCAAGGCTCGCCGAAAGCTGACGCCGCCAGATGCTCGTTAGCGTTCTGGGCAAGGTCCTCGGGACCGGCGAACACACCGCGGGCGCGCGGCTTGACCCTCAGCGAATTGCGCGCAGCCGCCCTGAGTGCGTTGCGCACCACCTCGGCCTTGGTGGTGCCTTCGCGGGCGGCTCGTCGGGAGAGCGCAATGTCGACGTCGGACTCGATGTAGATGCTCGTCTTGCGCATCGACATCCAGTCTACCACCTGCCACCTGCCACCTGTACCGCGTCGCCAGGGAGCCGGGAGTCGAGGTCACCTCGACCTGCCACCTGCCACCTGCCACCTGTAATGCGTCGCCAGGGAGCCGGGAGTCGAGGTCACCTCGGGAGGAGGGGCACAAAGGGATAGGGTGTCCTTGGACGGTCGCTGACCAAGCCGACCAGCCGTCGCCGGGGCTCAGCTTGTGCTGCCGCTTGCGACTAGCCGATTCGATTGACCTCCGCCCGCGTGGATCCCTTCGGGGTCTGCGACCCGCCGGGCTTTGCTCGGAAGGGATCGAAGAGCGACAGGAGGTTCTTTTATGTTCCGAACCAGGCCGGTAGTACCCGCGGCGGCAGCGGCGCCCGATGGTCTAGCACCCGTGGCCTCGCGCCGACAGGGTAGGCGTGTCGCGACGAGCGTGCGCACGCCGCTGCGGGGCGTGGACGTGCTCATGCGCACCGTTTACGCCATCGCCAGTGTTGTCGTGTTGATCATCGTCGCGGCGATTCTGCTGGCGGTGTTCAACGCGAATCCGGCCAACAGCATCGTCTCCGAAGTCCACTCGTGGGGACACTGGCTGGCCGGTCCCTTCGACGGCATGTTCAGCTTCAAAAACGCCAAAGACGCGATCGCTGTCAACTGGGGCATCGCCGCAGTCGTCTACGCGCTCGTGGCCGGGCTGATCGCCCTGTTGATCGGACGCACCAAGCCAGAGACTGTCTCCGAACGCAATGTCTCAGAAAGCCTGACGCAGGACGAGCCGAGCTCCGGCCCCGCGCTCTAGCGGGCGCCCCTGGGCTCTAGCCGGCGGTGACTGTCCAGCGGCTGTGACTGTCCAGCGGCGGTGACTGTCCAGGTGCCTTCGGCGTACGCTTCTTTGCTGTCCGCGCTCACGAGCCAGGTAGCGGCGAAGCCATGAGGGCCTGCGCCATCGACATTGGCGGCATCGAGGTTACGGGCCGCTGGGTATTCGACATCGCTTTCGCTCCGGGTGTATATGCAGAGATATCCCGCAGCGGCATGACCCACACCGCTGCACGTCGTGCCCGGCGTTTCAGCCGCGGTGAAGATCACATGGTCTTCTTCGAGCGTTTCCGGCAGCGGCACCGGAAACGTAACCGCGTCCTCGATCCACTCGTGTTCCGATGGGTTGTCGGCCACCGCCGCCACCTCGCCGCTCTCGCTCATCCCCGCAGGCAACGTCGACAGCGCTGACAGGCCGGCTTCGCCCGTGGCCCCGGTTGCGCCCTTGGGCCCGCTCGCGCCGGTCGCGCCGGTTTCGCCGTGGGATCCGGTTTCGCCCTTGGGCCCGCTCGGCCCGCTCGCGCCGGTCGCACCGTGGGACCCGGCAGACCCGGTCTTGCCCGCTTTGCCTCTGAGGCTGCTGAGCACCTTCGGGCTGATCTGGTGGGTCGAGTTGATCAGATAGTGATTTGCGGCCAGCGCCCCGCCGCTCATGGCGAACACGAGCGCAAGCGTGGAGGTCACGTTGGCGTAGCTGAGACGTCTGGGCATCGGTGGCCTCCGTCGGCGGGGAATTGGGCGTAGAAGAATACGCCAGCCTCAGCGTGGTGCCACGCGGGTTTCGACTGCGGGGCCTAGGCCAGGCGCACGAGTGCGTCGCCCTCGCTGACCGCCTGGCCCTCCTTGCAGAGGATCTCGGCGACTGTGCCGGCGTCCTCGGCCTCGACGGGCATCTCCATCTTCATGGACTCAAGGATCGCGACGGTGTCGCCCTCGGCCACGGTGTCGCCGACGGCACACTCGATCTTCCAGACCGTTCCTGTGATGTGGGCTGCGATTGCGGACATGAGTCAACAATAGACACCGCGGCGGCTGAACTGGCGCGGTGCTGGCGGGGGCACCGCGCGGGCGCTGTGCACCGCTGCCGGCTACCTGGTTTGATCTGATCCATGAGCGACTTGGCGAGCATGCGCGAGCAGGTCTACACCGATGAGCGCCCCAAGGAGCACTTCGATCGCTTCCACGAGCGCGCGCGCACGCGCGAACCGGACTTCGCGTACGAGTTCACGCGCCTGATCACCTCGATCTACGCGTACACGCTCCTGCGCACCAGCGCGATCTCGCCGGAGAACGTCCCGGGCTCGGGCCCCGTGATCCTGGCCCCCAACCACTTCTCCTTCATGGACCACTTCCTATCCGGCTGCTACCTGCGGCGAAAGATCCGGTTCATGGCCAAGTCGCAGCTGTTCAAGCCGCCAATGCAGTTCGTGTACACCCACGGCGGGGTGTTTCCCGTGCGCCGAGGGGGCAAGGACGAGGAGACGTTCATCACCGCGAAAGCGCTCCTGGACAGGGGCTCGGCAGTGCTCATGTACCCCGAGGGAGGGCGCTCGCGCACGGGCGCAATCGCGGAGCGCGCCCGGCGCGGCGTCGGCCGGTTGGCGCTTGAAACGGGCGTGCCCGTGGTCCCCATTGCGGTCTTTGGCTCAGCGCGCGTGCGCAACTGGAAGCGGCTGCAGTTCCCGTCCGTGACTGTGCAGTACGGCAAGCCCATTTGCTGGGAGCGCGTGGATGAGCCCACGCCCTATCAGCAGGAGGCGGTCGCCGAAGCGGTGCTTGACATGGTCAAGGCGCTGTACGCGCGCCTGGGTCAGGAAGGGCGCAAGGGCGTGCGCCGCTCTCTCAGCTCATCCCCCCGAACATCCCGCCGGTGACCATAAGCACCTGGCCGTGGATGTAGTTCGACCACGGCGAACACAACAGGAAGACGCCACCGGCGGCCTCCTCGGCGGTACCGGGACGGCCGAGTGGGATCAGCATCGAGGCGACACCGCGCATCTGCTCGGGGATCCCCAGCTGCACCTGCTCCCCATCGACCTCCATCACGTTGTCGTCGGCCTTGGCAGCGGTCAGGCGGGTCTCGATGAAGCCGTATGCGACGGCGTTGACGTTGACCTTGAACTGGCCCCACTCCTTGGCGAGCGTCTTGGTCAGGCCGACCACGCCGGACTTGCCCGCCGCGTAGTTGGCTTGGCCGGCGTTGCCGAACATGCCGGAGGTCGAGGAGACGTTGACGATCTTGCGAAAGACCTCCTGGCCTTCCTCGCGCTCCTTCTTGGCGGTGTCGCGCATGTAGGGGGCGGCGGCGCGGATGACGCGGAAGGGCACGACGAGGTGGATGTCGAGCATCGCCTGAAACTCGTCGTCGCTCATCTTGTGGATGACGTTGTCGCGCGTATAGCCGGCGTTGTTGACGATGATGTCGATCTTGCCGAAGGCGTCGATGGCGCTCTGCACGAGCTTGTCGGGAGCATCGCCCTTGGTCAGGTCGCCTCCGAACACCGCCGTCTCGCCGTCGATTTCCGAGGCGGTCTGCTGCGCCAGGTCGGCGTCGAGGTCGTTGATCAGGACCTGGGCACCGTGCGCTGCAAGGAGCTCGGCGGTGGCACGTCCGATGCCCCGCGCCGAGCCCGTGACGATCGCTGACTTTGAATCCAAAACGCCCATGCGTGCTCATCCTCCTTGTGGTTGTCGCTGCCTGTCGCTGCCGGCGGGGGAGCTTATCGGTGCATAACGGGGTGCGTGCAGTACCCTGTTTTTCCGCCAACGGACGGCGGGCTCTAACGCGGTCGGCGCCACGCTGATGCGCGGCCTGAGGATGTGAGCACGTGCTACGGGGCAAACACGCGAAAAAGGACTCAGACGGGCGACGGTGGCGGCCCGTTTTTGGCAGGCCGCGCGCGCGTGCGCGTACGCGCGCGGTGCATCGCTTTTTGGGTGCATGCCTGGCCACGGCCGCCGTGGGTGCATGCGCGGCCGCGGTTGCGCTCGGGGCGCCCAGCGGTCCAGTGGGCCACGCGATCGGCGCCGACTCGGTTGCCACCCCTGCCGCGCTTGCCGGCGGCCTGCAGCGCTTCCAGCGCCACGGCGCGGTGCGTGCGTCGGGGATCGCGCTGAGGCCGTCGAAGACCAGGCCCTACTGGGCCTGCCCCACGGGCGTCTGTGACGCGATCGTGGACCCACCGCCGGTGCGCGCAAGCGGGCGCTGGTCGCTGCCTGCCGGCGGCCCGGAGCTTGAAGGTGGGGGCGAAAAGGGCGGCTACGCACCGACGGAACTGCGCTCGGCGTACAGGATCCCCGCAACGGCTCCCACGCCGGCGAACCTGACGATCGCGATCGTGGACTCCTATGGCGACAAGAGCGCCGAATCGGACCTCGCCAAGTACCGCGAAAAGTACGGCCTGCCGGCGTGCACGCACGCGGGAGGCTGCTTTTCCAAGGTCAACCGCAAGGGCGAAGAAGCCAACTATCCGCCGGCGCAATCGGAAGTGTCGGGTAGCCAGAACAAGGAACTGGTCAAGGGCTGGGAAGGCGAGACCTCGGTGGACCTGGACATGGCCTCGGCGGCATGCGGGCAGTGCCACATCCTGCTCGTGCAGGCCGGCGAACCGTCCGTCGAAGAACTGGCGGCAGGCGAGAACGTGGCTGCGTCCCTCGGCGCGAAGGTGATCTCAAACAGCTACGGCGAGCCCGAGGGCGAGTGCTCGGAATGCGAAAGCTACGCCTCGGACTACGACCACCCGGGTGTGGAGATCCTCGCTTCCGCCGGCGACAGGGGTTACGACAACGACTACGAAAAGCAGTCCTCGCCGAGCTTCCCGGCGACCGCTCCCTATGTGGTCGCCGTCGGCGGCACCAGCCTCAAGAAGGCCGCGGGCGCACGCGGCTGGACCGAGTCGGTGTGGAACGAAAAGAGTCGGGAACTGGGCACGGGCGGCGGCTGCAGCCTGACCGAGCCAAAGCCGGTGTGGCAGAAGGACAAGGGCTGCACCAAGCGCACCGACAACGACGTCGCCGCTGTGGGGGCGTGTGAAACGCCGGTGTCGGTGTACTCGACGGCGTACTCCGGCTGGGAAGACTTCTGTGGCACGAGCGTGGCGTCGCCGCTGGTTGCGGGGATCATGGCGCACGCCTCCGAACACATCCGCTCCGAGGGGGCGCACGGGTTCTATGAAGACCCCGCAAGCGTGTTCGCGGTCACGACGGGCACAAACGGCACGTGCTCGGTCGAATACCTGTGCAACGCGGCCAAGTCGGAATCCGGCTACAACGGGCCGACGGGGCTGGGCACGCCGGACGGCGTCCCCTACCCGCACCCGGCGGTCAGCTCCGTGGCACCGTCCAGTGGACCGGCGGCGGGTCACACGACCGTGACGATCGCGGGCGCGGGCTTTGAGGAAGTGGGCACGGTGCGCTTCGGCTCCACCGCCGCTCAGAGCTTCACGGTCAAGTCGGAAACCGAAATCAGCGCGGTCTCGCCGGCGGGCACGGGCACGGTCAACGTCACCGTGACCACACCGGCGGGCGAAACGGCGACCACGGAAGGGGACCACTTCACGTACAAGACGGGCCCGCAGTTTGCGCTTGAAATCCCGGCCACCGAGCTCGATGGCACACCGGGCGGGCTGGCACTCAACGCGAGCGGAGACGTGTGGGTCTCGTTCGTGGAAAGCGGCGAGCTTCAGGAGTTCTCCCCCTCCGGCGCGCTCGTGCGCGAAGTCGGTCCCGCGCTTGCGGCCCCGTGCACGGGTGCACTTTCAGAATCGGTCGGCCTGGCGGTGCAGTCAAACAATGACCTGCTGGTCACAGATCGTCAGGGCGACCGCGTGCTTGAGCTCTCGTCAACGGGTGTGTGTCAGTCAGAACTCGACGCCGCGGGCACGGGCGAAGCTCAGCTGTCGACGCCACAGGGAATCGCCGTCAGCCCCAAGTCCGGTGACATTTTCGTGGCCGATGCGGGTGACGGCTGTGTTGACGTCTTCTCGGAAACGGGCGCCTTCATCCGTCAGTTCCCGATTGGCCTGGGCCAGTGGACGTGGGGAGTGGCGGTGAGCGCGAGCGGCGACGTGTATGCCACCAACATGCTCGGCCGCACAGACAGCGTGCTCGAGTACTCAGAAACCGGGGAACGACTTGGCACGATCGCTGCGCCGGGCCGCGAACACGAGCTGTTTGAATTCCCGGCGGGCGTGGCGATCGGCGCGGGCTCGAAGGTGTTCGTGGCCAACTGGCTGCAGTCTGCGGTGCAGGCGTTCAGTCCCGCCAACAAGTACCTCTACAGGTTCGGTTACGCGGGCTCCGAACGCGAACAGCTGGCGCTCCCGTTCGGCGTTGCCGTCAACTCGGGCGGCGAAGCGTGGGTCGCGGAAATGGGCTACGGCCGAGTTGAGAAGTGGACAGGGGCCGAATGACTGAGCGCCGGGCCTGATTGGGCCCGACGCTCGTCACTGCCGCTGCGTTCAGAGCTTCAGTGGGTGATGATGACGCCGAAGTCCTGCGTGTACATCGCGCCGGGCTGTCCTTCGCCCATGTCCGCGGGGACGGATGCAACGATGCCAATGCCTGTCTGGCGGTAGGCGGAATCGAGGATGTTCGAGCGGTGGTCCGGGGAGGCCATCCACGCTTCCAGGATTTCCTGCGGCGTGGCCAGGCTGAGTGTGCCCCAGGCGATGTTCTCGCCGATGTCATAGCCGACGTTGTGGCTGTAGATATAACCGGCGGCGCGCATGCGGTCCGAGACCGTGAGGCCGTTGGGGCCGACGTGGGCAAAGTAGTCTTCGTTGATCATTTCATTGGCGTGACCCTGCGCTGATGCCTGCAAATGACCGTCTGCGGCCAACGGCTGCAAACCGTTGCGTGCGCGTTCGCGGTTGATCAGGCAGAAGATCGAAGCGCGGATGGCTTCGACGTTTGAAGCTTCCGGCACGAGGTTTGAGTTCGGGCATGCGGCCGAGGCCAGTACTGCCAGCTCGGGACCCGATGTGGTTACTTCAACTGGACCTGTGATGTGCGTGTGGCGCTGGCTGTGAAAGCCGCGCACCGAGCAGTGGCCGGCTGCGCTTTTGCGAGCCTTGCGTGCGTGCCTGCCACGGTGTGTTGAAGCCCGAGCGCACGTGGAACTGTGAGTGTGTGCTCCTGCTGCCACCGACGTGGCTGGTATTGCGCAAAACGTAAGTGCTCCCGCTGCGCAGATCGCGAGTGTCGTCCATGACGCCTTGAATGGTTTATGTCCTTGAGCCATGACATGGGTGTCGGCTCAGGTGTATGGAGGCAGAGCGCTCGGCGGGCGCGATTGGACGCTTGTAGGACCGTTTTAAGGCGATTCGGCCTGTCCGTTGGCATTCGGGCGCGACGCCTAAACCTTCTGCCGCAAGGGTTTGTGCGCAAGCGCAGCCCGCCGTCCAGTCGAACCTGGACGCAAGCTTTCACCGGGCCCTGCAAGCTGCCACCGCGGTCCGCGGCCCGCGCCGCGTACGCAGGCAGGGCCGCCGCGGCCACACGCCGGGTGCAGGCTGGGGGCCGGCCCCTTCGACTGTTGGCCAACCAATCCGAGCCAATCCGCAACATCTGGCTCTGGCTGGGCACCGATGCGTGTGAAACATTGCGCATTCGCGCTAGGTGCGCTACGGTACCGCCTCAATCCAAAACGAAATTTGAACGTCATCAAGGAAGATAAGGCGATCGCGATGGCTAGGCTGGCCGGCAGTTGCAGGGATGCAGAATCGTCGTTACCCTGGTTGAGGGGCTGGGGAGGCTGGGCTATCGGGATCCAGACCTCGTCTATGCCCACCGACAACCCTCAAGCTTGGATCTCATGAGCAACCTGCTCTGGGCATCGAGCTGGGATTACGCAGAGAGGCGGTAGAGCGTTGAGTCATCAAGCCGCCAGTCGCCCAGGCGCACGTGCAGGCGCACGTGCAGGCGCACGCGCAGCATTTGTGCCGCTCGTGGGCTCGCCACGTATCGTGGCTCCGGAGCGCCGCAGGACCCCTCGTGGGCCTGCGCAGCCGCTCGCGGACCGCAGCGTCGCCGATATCAGGGGCCCCGCAGCGGGCATGCGACGCGATGCGATCTTCAGGCGTTCGCTGCTGATCGCCGACGTGGTCTCGATCGTGGGCGCGCTGGGGCTGATCGTGGCGGTCTCGCCGAGGTCGGTGCAGATCGTGGCGATGTGTTGTGTCTGCTTGCCTGTGCTGCTCGTGGGGGCAAAGCTCTACGGCCTCTATGACCGCGACGAGGCGCTGATGCGAAAGACCACGCTCGATGAGGCGCCGAAGCTCTTCCAGCTGGCCACCATGTGCGCGCTGCTTGTGTGGATTGCCAGTGGCACGGTGCTGCCGGGGACGATGGGGGCACTGCGGGCGCTGGCGTTGTGGCTTTCGCTGACAGTCTTTCTGGTCAGCGCGCGTGCGGTGGCCAGGAAGGTTGCGCGCAACCTGACGGCCGTCGAGCGTTGCCTATTCATAGGCGACGTGGCTACGGCCAAGACGATGCGCTCAAAGCTCGTTGAGCGTGGTGGCATCCGCGCGGAGATGGTCGCCCACGTCGATCTTGACGACAGCAAGCAGTGGTTGGCTGACGAGTTCTGCGAGGACCGCTTGACCGAGATCGCGAACCTGGCGATGAAGCTGGACGTGCACCGTGCGATCGTGGCGCCGCGCAGCGCGGATGCGGGCGAGACGCTTGACCTCATGCGCACACTCAAAGCGGTTGGCGTGCGGGTGAGCGTGCTGCCGCGGCTGCTTGAGGTGGTGGGATCCTCGGTGGAGTTCGACGACTTGCACGGGGTCACGGTGATGGGGGTGCGGCGCTTTGACCTGACGCGCTCCTCGGCGGCGCTGAAGCGCACCTTTGATCTGGTCAGTGCCTCGATCATGCTCGCGGCGGCGGCGCCGCTGATGCTCGCCTTCGCGGTGCTGATCAAGCTCGACTCCAAGGGCCCTGTGATCTTTCGCCAGCAGCGCGTGGGCCGTTACGGCAGGCGCTTTTACATCTTCAAGTTCCGCACGATGGTCGCTGACGCCGAAGCGGTGAAGGACTCGCTGCGCGAGCACTCAGACGTCGACGATGGGCTGTTCAAGCTTGCCAACGACCCGCGCGTAACGCGCGTTGGCAAGTTGCTGCGCAAGACCGCCTTGGACGAGCTGCCGCAGCTTGTGAACATCTTGCGGGGCGAGATGAGCATGGTGGGCCCGCGCCCGCTGGTGGTCGACGAGGACTCACAGGTGCAGGGCTGGGATCGCAGGCGCCTGGAGCTGACCCCGGGGATGACGGGCCACTGGCAGATCCTTGGCCACGGTGCCCTGCGGGTACCGCTGTCTGAGATGGTGGCGATCGACTACCTGTATGTGGCCAACTGGTCACTGTGGAACGACATCAAGATTTTGCTGCGCACGGTTCCTCACGTGCTTGCACGCCGCGGCGTCTAGCGCTCGCGGGCGAAGCTGGTCGGACGACGTACGCGGTCGGCCTGGGACACAATTACGGCGCCGCGCGGTCCCTGGGGGCGACGGTGCGCAGGCCGGCCAAGCGCGCAGCGGCGCATTGACGCTCGTCGTAGCTGACGAAGGCGTCGATTGGTTGGAGGGCGATCGCTGACGCAACGTGGATCGCGTCGAGTGCTCGCAGATGCGGCTCGGCGAGCGCCCCGGCGGCAGCGAGCAGCCCGCGATTGAGTCCCAACAGCGCAACCGCTGCGAGCACTTCTTCGCTTCTGGCGATCAGCTGCTCGAGGGGCGCCGCGGGCGCGCGTGCGAGCAAGCGGCTGATGGCACGGGGAACCTCGGTCAACACGAGCTCGCTGGAGACGAGGTCGTCGGCGGCGAGAAAACGGAGCAAGGGGCTGGACTCGGGCTCCTCTGAAACGAGCTTGACCAGCGCGGAGGCGTCGAGGTAGTAGAGCGCCACTCCTACGATTCGCCGCGGATCTCGTCCAGCGCGCGGCTGAGCGCGCGCGGATCGCCACTGAGTGGGAGCGGGGGCGGCAGGCTGGGGCGGCGCGGCGACGACACGCGGCCTTCAGCGATCAGCCGATCGAGCGCCTCGCCGGTACTTGGTGGGGGGCCGAGCTCGGCCACGGGCCGGTTGCGATCGGTCACGACCAGGCGCTCACCTTCATCAACGAGGCGAAGGTACTTGCTCAGGTTCTGCCGCAGCTGCGCCACGCCCACGGTCGTCATGTACATGAAAGTAGCAGCTTATGCAGGTATTACTTGCTACTCTTACTGAATGCGTGTGACTCAAAAAGGGCAGGTGACGATCCCGCTTGAGGTCCGGCAGGCGCTCGGCATCCGTCCAGGCAGCGATGTCGAGTTTCAGGTCGACGAGCAGGGCGCGCGGTTGCTGGTGGATCGCGTACACGCGGCCGGGGAGATTGAGCGAATGCGTGGTGCGGGCGACGTGGAGCTGACCACGGACGAGATCCTGGCGTTCACCCGCGGGTGAGCCGGGCTCCGGGGGTATTCATCGACAGCAGCGTGCTGCTCGATGTCTTCACCGAAGATCCGCGCTGGGGGACCTGGTCGCAAACGCAGCTCGCCAGAGCTGCGCAGCGTGGCGTGATTGTGATCAACGCAGTCGTGGTCGCTGAGATCGCACCGCGTTTCTCCCGTATCGAGGCGCTGCGCTTGGCGTTGCCTTCGATGGCGGTCATCGAGGAGATCCCGGCTGCGGCGGCGTTCTTGGCGGGTCATGCACACGCCGAGTACCGGCGTGCAGGGGGCGGTCGCGAAGCGATCCTGCTGGACTTTTTGATCGGCGCGCACGCGGCGGTGACCGGCCGCCCACTGCTCACGCGAGATCCGCGTCGCGTCGCGACGCACATCCCGGGCGCCAAACTCGTTACCCCGGAGCAGCCGGCCTGATCAACGCTACGGCGACTGCCAAAAGGGATTTCAACACACCGCTGGACCGCTTCAGCTCGGGCGTCTGGCTCGCGGTCCCGCTGAGGCCAGCGGACGCCGGGCGGGCGTGCGCTGATCGGTGAGGCGGTACTCGCGCGCTGCCTGCGCCCTGTTGGCGGCGTCTTCGCGCGCTGCCGATTGGCAGAGGGAGACCGCCACGACCATTACGGCTGTCCAGAGCACGCCGAGAATCGGGAGGATGATGAGGAGCATCGCGCTGTAGGTTGCGCCGAGGGAAAGTAGGCGCCGGGGGCCTAATTGATCATTGAGGCTATAGACAATCTCGGCGCTGGATGTGTGCTTTGGGTTAGTGTGACCGCCGGATCGGATGGGGAGGGTGTGGCGCGCAAAAAACGGCACACACCAGTCCGCAAAGTCGGTGCTTTTTTCGGAGCGTTTCAGATGACGTAGATCTGACAGCGCGGCCCGGCAGCTTTAGCGAGGCGCTTGTCGAGTGTCAGGAGCGGGGCGTCGAGCGCCTCGGCGAGCGCCACATAGAGGGCGTCTGCTGCCGTGAGGCCGTGGCGCAGCTCCCAGGAGCGCTGGAGCAGGGGCCGGTGATCGACGCGCGTGGCCGGCCAGGACGCCAGGTCATCGATCGCCTGACGTGCGGCCGTTTCGTCAAGTTCGCCACGAAGACGCACCCGCCGCACGACCCCGAGCACCTCGGCGTCCACGAGATGCGGCGCTGCCTGCTCGGGGTCGCCAGCCAGGTGGCCCCGGATACGCTCGGCATCGGGGCCGGCGAGGACGACCTCGGCCACGCACGAGGCGTCAACGATCAGCATCGCGCAGTGCGTCGAGCACGTCTATGACCGTGCTCGAGGTGACCGCGGATGTGCGCCGCTGGGTGGAGGCAAGCCAGGTGGCGATGCTCGGACGGGCCGCCAGCCGTGCGGCCTCGGCACGCAGGAGCTCAGGGACGGTGACGTTGGCCTCGGCGGCGCGCATGCGCAGGCCGGAGTACACCTCATCGTCGATGTCACGAATCTGAATCGTCTTAGGCACGTGTGCAGCTTAACATGCGTGTGCGCATGTGGGCATGGTGCATGCCAGGCGCTCGACCATCTGCTCAACACTGACACAGGCTCCCACCGGCCGCTCAATGTGTGCGGTCGGCCGGGTTCCGGAGCCGCGTCCCCCGACACTGGGCTCAGGATGGACGCGGTCTTATGCGTGGGTGTTGACAGTTACCAACAAGTGTTGTAGAGTGTCAACATGCCACGGGGCCGCCACCCCAAGAAGGAGGTGGAGGCGGCCCTTCGGCAAGCCGAGAAGGCTGGCTGGACGGTCGAGCAGACGGCAGCAGGCCACCGCTGGGGCGTAGCCCGGTGCGGGAGTGGTTGCTCGGTCTCGGTCTGGTCCACCCCGCGTAATCCAGGCAACCACGCGAAGGCGATCGCCAAGGCGGTCAGCAACTGTCCACACCCAGATGCCGAGGAGGCATAACCCCCATGCACGAGTACATCTTCACACTCATCATCGACGGCAAGCCGGACTTCGATGCGTTGTACGAGGCCGGGTGTGACGACGCGACGTTCGGCGAGGTCGACGGTGCGGGCTACGCCGAGTTCGCGCGCGAGGCGCCGTCTCTCAGCGACGCAGTGCTCTCGGCGGTCAGGGGGGTGGAGAGCGTCGAAGGGTTGCGAGTGCTCCGCGTTGAGCCCGACGACCTGGTGACTGCGTCCGAGATTGCCAAGCGCTTGGGGCGCACACGTGAGAGCGTTCGGCTGCTGATCGCGGGTAGGCGTGGCGCCGGCGACTTCCCAATCCCCGCGTCGCGTCTGCATACCCGCAACCGGCTGTGGCGCTGGTCGGACGTCGCCGCATGGGCTAAGCGACTGACGCCCGAGCAGGAGCACGAGGCTCGGCTGCTGGCGACCATCAACGCGGCCCTGGAGCTGCGCAACCAGAGCCGAGTGCTGCCGGAGTCCGAGCGCCGAGCCATGGACCCTCTGTTGGCGGGAGCGGGCTTCTCGCTGGCAGGAAAATAGCGCTCGGGAGGCCACCGCCTGCTGCAGCGTGACGGCGTGGCCGTCCGCATCGGCGTGACTCCGCTTCATCTCTCAAACACCCTCGCCGACTCCGACCGTCTTGGCCGTTGTGTGACAAACCCGTCGCACACCTACCAATCAACGTGACGCGGTCTACTCCTCAAGCCGGCGACGGGGTGGTCTGGCCCGGGTACTCGGCGAACAAAGGGACGATGAAGTCCAGAGGTCGTGGGGTCGGGCTTGGCTGAGCACCCACGGCCTCGGTACTGTTTAGCGATGACCTCAGACCGCGTAAGCGATGCTGATGGTGAGCGCGTGCGCCGGCAACGCCTGTTCGCTGACGGCCGCCGGCCGCCTGCTGTCAACCTCAAGGAGACCATCGTCCTCACGCGCAAGCTGTTCGAATTGCGCGACGCCGCTCAGCGCGCCCGTTGAGCGCGCCGTCGTTTGACCTTCTGCTCGCGCGCCTCGTCGAGGCAGACGTCCGGTTTGTGGTCATCGGCGGCCTGGCGCTTGGCTCATGGGGCGTTGTGCGCGGGACCAAGGACTGCGACATCGTCGTGGACCCGGCGAGCGCGAACCTGGACGCACTCGCCGGGTTGGTGACTGAGCTGGGCGGGCACGTACACACTCCCGAAGCGCTGCTCAGTTCCGAGCGTGCGATCGCTGCGCTGCTGCGCGGGGGCGAGCGAGTGCTTGTCTCGACGCAGCTCGGGGAGCTGGACGTGGTTCAAGGCCTCGATGGCGTACCCACATATGCACAGCTACGGGCCGGTGCAATTGAAGTCGAGCTGGCAGGCGTGACGGTCGCGGTATGCGGGCTCAACGAACTTCGGGCCATGAAGCGGGCCGCTGGGCGCCCGCGCGACCTGGTGGATCTCGAAGACCTGGCTGCGGCGCAACCCGAAGCGCACTGATCGGGGCCGAGGAGCCGCCATTAGGCGGGCCGCAAGAAGTCGGCACCGCCGACTGGTCTCCCGCTCCCGGCGGCAGAGACGACGAAAGCCTCCAGCGCCCGCACCATCTGACCGATCACGGCGTCTCCGTGGTGACGGTTGAACGGCGGGTCCAGCGCGTAGAGCACTCCATGGTGGATGCGGCTGCGGCTCTCTGCGTCCAACCGTGCGGCCTCGAAGTCGGCAATGTTGTCGGTCACGATCGTGCGGTCATCCTCCTGTGCGCGCGCGAAAACCTGGTCGTCGCTGACGCCCGCGTAGCGGCTGGCGCAGGCGGGCTCGCTGATCGCGACACAGTCGACGCCCCGCTTTCGCAACTCGACGGCGATGGTGGGGGTCCACATCTCGTCGAGGAGCAGTTTCACGCGGCGGCTGCAACTCCAAGCGCGCGACGTAGCCGGTCGGCAGCCTCGCGGTCGGCTGCGATGCGCTCGTCGATCTCCTCTGGGTAGGCGGCGTAGTAGCTGGCGGCCAGCTCAACGGCTGTGCGATCGAGCCCCGTGATATGGCTCACTGCAGCAATTGGGTCGTTCCCATCCTCCTTAGCGGCAAGCCTGAGGTCACGGACGATCTCCCAGACGTCAGGGCCCCCTGCGAGACCCGCCCGTCGGCCCGTCGGGCCGGAGCGGAAGACGACCCCAGGGAACTCTTCCAGGCGTAGACCCTCGTCAATCAGGCGCTCTGCAATCCGGGCCCTTGACTGGCCAAGGCGTCCGCTTTGGGCGCCGAGCTTGTCGACGACCTCAGAGGAGAACCTGGCGGAGAACGTCTTGGTTCGCTTTGGAGTCTGCACGCTGTTTGTCCTTGTAATCCAATGTAACACAATGCATTGCAAGGTGAACAAGGGCTCGTGCACCGGGCAGCCGCCGGCCGGCACCGCGTGCTGCAGCGTGACGGCGTGCCAGTCCGCCTCGTTCTGACTCCAGATCATCTATGAGGCACCCTCGCCTACTCCGACCGTCTCGACCGCAGTGCGACAAACCCGTCGCACAACCACCAGCCAATGCGACGCGGTCTACTCCTCAAACCCCGCGAGGGGGTGGTCTGGCGCAGGTACCCGGCGGACAGGGGGCTGGCTGTTGGACCGCACACCAGGTCCAGGCATGTACCGCCTAGCGGGTACGGGCCTTGGGCCCGTCGAAGACCACGGCCTACGATCGACCATTGACAAGTCGACAGCAACACTCAAAAAGCTGCGTCCTTACTTAGCGTATAGTTGTAAGGAGCATGGACACGCGCGCCAGGGTCACATCGAAAGGCCAGGTCACGATCCCCAAGAGCGTGCGCGACGCGCTCGGACTGCACGAGGGAGACGAGTTGCTGTTTCGGGTGCAAAGCACCACGGCAGTGCTAGCCAAGACCCCAGATTTCCGCGAGCTTGCCGGGTCGGTGCCAGTGCCTGCGGGCAAGCGGAACACGCCGTGGAACGAGGTGCTCCGTCGTACCCGCACCCAGCGTGCAGGGCGACGGCGCTGACCGCGTTCCTGGATACCAACGTCCTGATCCGTCACCTGACGGGCGATCCACCGGCGATGGCCTTGCGGGCAACTGCACTACTCGCGGCTGAGCACGAGTTGCTGCTGACTGACCTCGTGCTGGCTGAGTGCGTGTACGTCCTGGAGTCCTTTTACGAGGTCGAGCGCTCTCGCATCGCTGAGCTCATGCGATCCGCTATCTCCTTGGCGTCGATCAAGACGATTGATCCCGCCTCGCTGCTGCGGGCCCTGGAGGTCTACGAGGTGGAGCGCATTGATTTCGCCGAGGCGTACCTGGTGGCGCAAGCCGAGGCCACGGGGGTGCGCGAGATTGTTTCCTTCGATCGCTCGATCGACAAGATCAAGACGGTGTCCAGACGCGAGCCCTGAGCAGCGGGCGGGCGGCGCGAGCGCCCCGGGCACCGCTACAGCATCTCGTGAGGCTGGCGGTCAGCCCTCCTCAAAGGCAGCGAGCGGGTGGATGTCACGCGGCGACGAGCGCGGGCGCGATTTGCGTCGCCAGAACCCGATCCGGAGGAAGGGTGACCGTCAGGGCACCGTCGCGGTCGAGCAGGAATCGGACGTTAACGAGCACCATTCCGACCAACGCGCCGGACTCGTCGTAGTCGATTGCGTGGCCCTCGGGCGTCGCCAGTGCGCGCGCTGGCTCACGCGGTGGGCCGACACTCAGATACAGCACATCGCCACGATCGTCGAAGTGGTGGTGATCGAAGCTGACGCCGGCGATGGTCACGCTCATTTGTCTGTCCCCGGCTTGTCGTCCTGCACGAACGCCGTTACGACGAACGCTGGGGTCTGATTGAAGTCTACGGGGACCCGCAGCCATCGGCTGGGATCGAGGTCACGGCGAAAGAACCGCTCTCGGCCAGGCGCTCGGTCAGCGACTGGAAGTTTTCGAGGTCCTGCGTGCGTCCGGCCAGATTCGGGGGCTTGCGTCCGGCGCCGGGGGGGTAGGGGTTCTCGCGCTTTTGATTGCAGCCGCTCTCTAGGGTTTTCTATTGACCCTTCATCGAGCGATAGAAAACCTTAGACAAGGACGGTTGGTGCGCAAGGCCCCTCACGGAGTTCGATGCCCGCATCTGGACAGAGTCCAACAGTTATCAGGCGGCTCGCAGGAACCGCCTCAAAGCCTCGCGGATGACCTCCGAGGGCGTGGCGCCGTCAGCTTGCGCTCGCTGGAGTAGCTGCTGGCGTAGTTCCGGATCGAGGCGCACCGACTCCACGCTCGCCGGAGCAGAGCCAAGCGTGGGACGTCCACGTTTGCCTCGTCGTCCAATCAGCTCCTCGACGTCGTAGCCAGCTTGAGCCTCGTTTGCGAGCTCCTCGACGAGCTTGTCGGTGATGGGCCTGCCCGACTCGGTGTGTCCGTACTCCCGATCCTCGTTCATGGTCTTATCAGTCGCTCGTAGTGCGGTCGCATGGCCATGGCGTGGATGACCAGCTGGCGGCCCTGCCGGGTGATGAGGACGACGAGCTCCAGCAGATTGGCGGCGTGGTCGGGGCCGATGACCAGCCAGCGCTCCGGATCTTGCCCGGCATCCTCGATTGCAAGCGCGTTGTCGATGGCATGAACGATGTCCTCATCGGCGACGCCGTGCCTGCGTGCCGACGAGTGGATGTCCGCCAGAATAGCGTAATACGAAAATAGCCTCGTTGCGTCCGCAGCTCTCCGGGCGACCCGCTTCGGCTCGACGTGCTCTCCGGACACCATCGCCTACTCCGACCGTCTTGGGTTTCGTGGCCACGCTCATGCCGCCGCGACTGGCCAGCAGCGCAAGCGCGCGAACCTCGTTGACCTCCGCCTTTAGCTGTCCAGACCAGGGATGTGCTCGAGCGGCAGCTCGCCGTGAATCTCTTCGAGTGCCAGCAAGTCATTTCGGTCGCGCGGACGATCGGCGAGGCGCTTGAAGCCGACGATGCTGCTCAGACCGGCAAGCAGGAAATCGACTCCGCCGTAACTGGCGGGGATTGCACGCGTCTCGACGGTGTCGTAGTCAAGCGGTGGTGCGCCGCCTCGCAGGACGTCAACCAGCCCGGCGCGCGTCCGTGCTCTCAGGTGAGCCTGACCGACGAGGTGCTCCTCCAGAAGGGGCTCTTCGTCACGCAGGCGGATACCCTCCAGGCTCACGAGTGCCGCGAGTACGCGTCGGTCGTTGTCATCGCTATCGGGTACGAGGAAGTCGATGTCCTCGGTCGCGCGGACGAAGCGGTTGGCGATGAGCGCGAACCCGCCCACCACGACAAAGCGGGCGCGTTTGGCCACCATCGCGGTGGCGGCCACGTCCAGTTCAGGGTCCGGCGGTGCCATCTGCGCGCTCGACGGCTCGCCGCAGGCGCGCGGCCTGAGCCGAAAGGTGCTGTCCGCGCCGCAAAAGCTCACCGAGTGGTGTGTCGGGTGGCGGAGTCAATAGCCCGCGCTTCTCGGCATTCAGCTGAGCCCATGCGGGCTCTTGGCGGGGGTCGCGCGACGGGTGCCCAGACACTGCCATAGCCCGATTTTATCGGCCGTAGGCGCGCGGCTGCTAGTTGTACCGCATACCCGGTCCAGGTATGTACCGCCAGAGCGCTACAGCCTAAACTTCCTCAGGCCCATCCAAGATCGGACGGTCCGCGAGCGGTGCCGCTCGGCCCGGAGCCCTCAGGCGGCGATGCTGGGGGCGAGCACCTTGATACGAGCCTTGTTCGGTCCGAGGCCAAGCGCCGCATAGATCACCGACGGGTCCAGATCGGCGCCGCCAGGCCAGACGATCGTCCCAAGATCCTCGTCCACGGTGACCCGCTCGAAGACGGCAGGATCACGCAACGGCGAGAACGCCTCTGTATCCAACAGCGGCGTGATGTCCACGTCGCGCACCTCGCCGGTGTCAATCGAGAAGCGGGCTTCTAGACGCAGCCGACGAACCCCGGGATGCTCACGACCCGCTGGAGGTTCACCTTGACCACGTCAAACGGTGGCGCGCCGGCGCCATGGCCCTTGGCAAGCTCGAGCGTGAGCTCGTTGGTGACGGTTGTCTTGCCGGTGTCGCGTGGCCCGAACAGCGCGACGTTGGTCTGGCCCTTGGGCGAAGGGCTCCAAGGCGAGCCGCCCGTGCGCACGCGCGGCTTATCTACGGGTTGCCGAGGATGTCGTGCGTGCCAACTCGGCGCCAGCGGATTGCCGGCTGTCCGTCGATCGTGGTCCATTCCCAGGTCGCGCGTCCGTCCGGATCGCGCTGACTGAACGTCATCTCCCAGAGACCCTCGGCTCCCTCGACCTTCTTGACGCGCATGGCATTTGGCCACGGGTTCGCGTCGCCGTTTGCTGCTCGTTCGGCTGCGTCCACGAATGCTGGAAAGACTTTGGCGCGAAACTTCTTGAAATGCCGCTGGGGCAGGCCTTTGACGTCGCGGTCAAACGCCGTGGTCGTCTCGAACCTCAGCTGGAGTCCCGCAGGCTGTCGATGTGCTGCAGAAACGCCTCGCTTGACGCATGGCGCGTCAGGCGCCCGGCTGCGACATCGGCGTCCGCCTCCACCTCCATCGCCTGCCAGCGTTCGGTCCAAAACCAAGCCTGGTCGGCAGGGATCGCGACCTGTGGGTGGAGCTCGATCACGCCGTCGTCGCGCTCGACCACGCGCAACTGAGCTCCCGGCTGGTCGAGGCGGTGACGCTTGCGAACATCAGCGGGGAGGGCGAACACGCCCCGGCTCTGCAAGCCGATGTACACGCCCTCGGACGCAAGCGTCCCCGGGGTGGACGTCGCGGCAGCAGCAGCGGTGGGTTTGCGGCCAGTTGCGATGCAGGAATTCTAACACCGGGTAGCAGCTTTGCCGCTTTGCGGCTTGGCTGCTGGTTGGGCCGCGATGCGCGGCTACGAAATGTTGGATCATCTCCGGACGCCCTCGCCTACTCCGACGTTGTTGGCCGTCGTGCGACAAACCCGTGCACGGCCACCAACCAGCGCGACGGTTGCTACTCGTCAAACCCCGTGAGCTGACCAAGATCCTTGCGAGCGGGCGGTGCCCACGCAGGCACTCGCAGCTCGCAGCGCTATTTGTTGTACCGCGCGCCAGGTCCAGATATGTACCGCCCAGGTGGTACGGGCCTGCGCGAGGGGCTCCCGCTGGAAAGCGCTCAGCGGAGCGAACCTAATCGTCGGCCCGCTGTTATCTGATCCGATAACATTGACCCATGGCGGACCCATCGCTGGATGACGTGCTGGAGAAGGCAGCGGAGCTGCAGGAGATCGTGCCGGGAGCGGTTCTTGTGGGGGGATCCGCAGCCGCGGTGCACGCTGGACACAGACAGTCGGTGGACAACGGCCATGTGTTGACCGATCTCAGGGAGCGCTTTGACTCGATCCTCGAGAATCTGGAGGGACTCGGCGACTGGTCGATGAGCAAGGCGCAGCCCGGGAAGATCATCCTCGGCGAGCTCGGCGGTATCGAGACGGGCATACGCCAGCTCTTTCGCAGCCGGCCGCTGGAGACGATCGAGCTCGAGATTCGCGCCCGCAAGCTCGTCGTGCCCACGCTGGAGGAGATCCTGCGGATCAAGGCTTGGCTTGCGCTCACGCGCAACCAGACCCGAGACTATCTGGACATCGCGGCCCTCGCCGACCGTCTCGGCATCGAGCGCGCTGCGACGGTCCTGCTTGGCATGGACGACTACTATGCCGACGTCAATCAGCGACCCGAGGCTGTGACCACCCAGCTTGTAAGGCAGTTGGCCGATCCCCGCCCACGCGATGATCGGGTGACCAGGGAGCTCTCAAGCTATAAGGCGTTGGATGAGCGCTGGCAGGATTGGTCCGCGGTCAGGGCTGTGCTTGGCGCGCTGGCGGAGGGGATGGTCGGATGACCACGCGCTTTCGACATCTCGACTTCGATCGAAATGATCCGCTGGACAGCTGGCCCGCGGAGGCGATCGAGACGATTATGGACCGAGGCTCGCTGTCGGACTGGCGCCGGCTGGTGCATGCAATCCGAAAGAACCCTTGGGGCCCTGCAGCCCGCACCGCGGAGAGGGTCGCAGCCTGGGATGAGCACTACGGCGTGGATGCACTCTTCACGCGGGTTATTTGCCACGCGCGCGAGGACGTGACGCGACGGGGACGGGCGGCGTACGCCGAACAGATCCGATCCTGGCGCGCCCAAGCAGGCATGACGACGCGCCAGTTCGCCGAGGCGGCGGGCACGTCGGCGTCGCGACTCTCCGCGTACGAGAACGCGAAGGTCGCCCCTACAACCGACGTTCTCGGGCGGCTACGTCACGTGGCAACGATTGAGGGGCGGTCCGTGGGTGCCATTCCCAGGTCGCGTCCCTCCACCTCGTTCTGATTGCACGCCATCTCCTGGACACCCTCGCCGACTCCGACCGTCTTGGCCGTCGTGTGACAAACGCGTGCACGCCACCAACCAACGCGACGCGGCGTCCTGCTCAAACCGACGGAGCGCCCATCCCGGACGCACTCCACGCGCTGCTCACCCCGGCTCTGAGCGCCGCCGAACAAGCACGCGCTCAAGCATCGCCATGGGAACGGAGGCCTGTCGCAGCGAGAGCACCCAGGCGGCGTCGTCGGCGTGGCGC
>CAJCHW010000186.1 GCA_903970125.1 Chlamydiota bacterium | reverse complement strand
GGCCGACCTGCCGGAGGAGGTGCGCCAGGTGACCGACCGTCTGGACGCGGTCGGCAACACGACCAAGGCCGTCACCAAGGGCTATGCGATCGGCTCGGCCGTGCTGGCCGCCGTCGGGCTGTTCGCCGGCTTCCAGAAAGAACTCGAAAACAAGCTCGGGCACATGATCTCCTTCGGCATCAACGAACCGCCGGTCCTGATCGGCCTGCTGTTGGGCGGCCTGATGGTCTGCCTGTTTGCGTCGCTGGCGATCGAGGCCGTCGGTCGTGCGGGTGGCGCCGTGGTCGAGGAGGTGCGCACGCAGTTCCGCGAGCACCCCGGGATCATGGAGGGCACCGAACAGCCCGACTACGCGCGTTCGGTTGACATCGTCACCAAGACCGCCCAGCGCGAAATGATCCTGCCGTCGCTGCTGCCGATCGTGATGACGGTGATCGTCGGCGTGATCTCCGTGCAAGCACTCGGCGGCATGCTCATTGGCATCATCGTCGTGGGCTTCTTCATGGCCGTGATGATGACCGCCGGCGGTGGGGCGTGGGACAACGCAAAGAAGCTGATCGAGGACGGGGCATTTGGCGGCAAGGGATCTGAGGCCCATGCCGCGGGAGTCACCGGCGATACGGTGGGCGATCCCTTCAAGGACACCGCCGGCCCAGCCATCAACCCGATGATCAAGGTCGCCAACATCGTCGCGATCCTGATCATCCCGTTGATCAAGTGACCATCCCTGTGGCCGCCTGATGGCGGCGTTCGCTAACGTCTGAGCCATGTTCGTCCTGATCGTTGGCGTCGGCCGCGTTGGGGCCGCTGTCGCCAAGAATGCGCTGTCGACTGGACATGAGGTTTCGGTGATGGACGAGGACCCCTTGTCCCATGAGCGCCTCGACGCCGGACAGGCGACCAGCTGGGAGGACGCCGGTGGGCATTTCACCGTCGGTACCGCGCTTGAGCTCGACGCACTGCGGGAGGCCGGCATCGAGCGCGCGGACCTGTTCATCGCGTCAACCGACGGCGACAACACGAATCTCATCATCGCCCAGATCGCGCAGAAGCAGTTCGGCGTGCAGAAGGTGATTGCACGCGTGATGGATCCCGCGCGCGCGGCCTGGTACCGCGAGCAGGGGCTGCACACGATCTCGCCCGCCCAGGAGGCGATCGGGATGTTCATCGATGCCGTCCAGGCGCACGCCGGCGTCGTCTGAAAGGAGCAGCGGATGTACGCAGTCGTCATAGGCGGTGGCAAGGTCGGCTTGAGCCTCACGCGAGAACTTGTCGCCAAGGGCCACGAGGTGACCCTTGTCGAGTCGCGGCGCTCGCGGTATCTGAACATCGAGCACGAGCTGCAGCATTCCGTCCAGTACGGGGACGGCACCGAGCTTTGGGTGCTCGAGCGCGCCGGCATTCAGCGCGCGGATCTGGTGATCGCAGTCACGGGCGACGACGAGGACAACATGCTTGTCTGTCAGGTCGCCAGGGACAAGTACCGCTGCGACCACATCATCGCCCGCGTCAACAACCCCCGCAACTACAGTCATTTCAAGCTGCTGGGCATCCAGCCCGTGGTCTCGGCCACCGATCTGATCCTGCGCTTGATCGAGCACGAGGTGCCGCGGTACGGGCTTGTGCACCTGCTCGCGTTGGAGGAGGAGGGCTTGGAGATAATCGAGCTCGAGGTCTCCGCGGAATCACCGGCTGCAGGCAAGGCGCTGTCGGAGATCACGATGCCCGACGGCAGCCTGTTCATCTCCGTGCTGCGCCACGGCTCCGGCTTTGTGCCCAAGTCCGACAGCGTGATCGAGGCGGGCGACCGGGTGCTGCTCGTGCTCGAGCCGGGTCTTGAGGAGACGATCATCGCCTACCTCGCGCCCGAGACCGCGCACGCGCCGGCGTAGCCGCCGTCGAGATCGCTGTCGCTCTGGCGCCGCGTGGCGCCCACTTGCCGTCTGGTGCCCTCTGGCGCCCATTCGCCCCTGGCGCTCATTCGTCGTCTGGCGCCCACTCGCTAAGCTGCCCGGAGCAAATGCCGGGTGGAGTAATTGGCAACTCGCCAGGTTCTGGCCCTGGAATTCAAGGTTCGAGTCCTTGCCCGGCAGTAGCCGGGGCGTGCCGTCATGCAGCCGCCTCGTCGGTCCAGTCGCCGTGCATGCGCGCGTAGCGCCCGTCGGCGGCGATCAACTCGTCGTGGGTGCCCTGTTCGACCACGCGTCCGTGTTCGAGCAGCGCGATCGAGCCCGCGCCGCGGATTGTTGACAGGCGGTGTGCGATCACGATCGCTGTACGGCCGGCCAACAGCCGCCGCAGGCCAGCTTCGATGCGGTGCTCGGTGTGTAGATCGACGCTGGAGGTCGCCTCATCGAGGATCAGAATGCGCGGTTGTGCGACCAGCGCGCGGGCGAAGGCCACAAGCTGACGCTGGCCGGAGGAGAGCTGCACGCCGCGCTCGCCGATCTCGGTCTCGTATCCGCTCTCGAGCTCGCCAATGAACTCATCGGCGCCCACGGCCCTGGCGGCGTCACGGTTCTGCTCGGCGCCGGCATCGGCGCGGCCGAAAGCGATGTTCTCGGCGATTGTGCCCGAGAACAGAAAGGCCTCTTGGGGCACGATCCCCATCTGTGCCCGCAGCGATGCACTCGAGACGTCGCGCAGATCGTGGCCATCTACAAGTACGCGCCCGGCGCTGGGGTCATAGAAGCGCGCCACAAGCTTGACGATCGTGGACTTCCCCGCCCCCGTGGCACCCACCAGCGCAAGGGTCTGTCCGGGCGCCACCTCGAGGCTGACGTGATCCAGCGCGAGGATGGGAGCGGGCGTCGCCTCGAAGGTGGTCTCGGAGGTCGCCTCCGAGGTCGCCGCGGAGGCCACCTTGACGGCTGCCTGGGCGATGCCACCCTGCCCGCTGCGCGCGTAGAAGAAGGAGACATCGTCGAAAGCGATCTCGCCCTTGATGCGCCCTAGCACCAGCGCATCGGGCTTGTCCTCGAGGTCGGGGCGCTCGTCGAGCAGGCCAAAGATCTTCTCCAGCGCGGCCATGCCGGATTGGTAGGTGGCATACAGCTGCGAGAGCTGCTGGATCGGTTCAAAGAGGTTGGCCAGCGCCGCCACGAATGCCACCACCGTGCCCGGCGTGACATGGCCGGATATCGCCTGGTCGCCTCCGTAGAGGACGATCGCCGCGATCGCCAGCCCCGAGAGCAGTTCCACCACCGGGAAGTAGGCCGCGTTCAAGCGGACCGTGGTCATATTCGCCTCGCGGTTGTCGGCGTTCAGCTCCGCAAAGCGAGCTTCGTGGCGTGGCTCCTGGCCGAAGCTGCGGACCACCCGGACACCCGACAGGCTCTCCTGCAGGTAGCCCGTGATCGAGCCGATCGTCTCGCGCGTGCGCCGAAACGCGCTCGTCGAGGCGATCCGAAACCAAAGGCTGCCCGCGGCCATCGGCAGCAGCGCGCAGAAGGTCAAGAGCGCCAGCTGTACGTCTAAGACGAGCAGGATCACCACGGTCCCCACCAGCGTCAGTCCAGCCTGAAAAAGTGTCACGACCGAGTCGGTCACCAGTTCATCGAGCGCCTCCACATCGTTGGTCATCCGTGAGATCAACACTCCCGCCGGACGGCTCTCGTAGAACCCGATTGGCAGTGCTTGCAGGTGGGCGAAGATGCGAATCCGCAAGTCGGCGAGGGCGCGCTGGCCCACCCAGCCGACGAGATAGGTCTGTGCGTACGTCATCGTCCACACCAACAGCGCGGCGCCCAAAAACGCCAGCACCGCGATCACGAGGATGTCGGTGTGACGGTGCTTGCCGGTGATGCCGTCGTCGATCGCAAACTTGGCCAGCAACGGCGGCGCGATCGAGGCGGCCGTGCCCATGAGCAGGGCGGCGAGCGTGAGCGCGCTGCGCAGCTTGTAGGGGCGCAGCATGCTCAGGAGGCCAAGCAGGTTGCGCCCGCGCCCTTGCCCTTTCATCGGTTGCTCACCGCCTGATGGCGCACACGTTGTCCAGGTCTGCCGTGCGCCTGCGTCCCATCCGCTCCCGCCGACCCGTCCCTGCCTGTGGATGCCCGTGCGAGCGCGTCCTGTCCTACAAGCTCGCGGTAGAACGCCGAGGCCTTGAGTACCTCGTCGTGAGTGCCCGCGGCGACCACACGGCCGTGATCGAGCACCACGATCTCGTTGGCCAGGGCGATCGTCGAAGGCCTATGGGCGATGATGAACGTCGTGCGCCCCTGCATCGCGAGCGCGAGCGCGCGCTTGATGCTCTGCTCGGTCGAGGCATCGACCGAGGATGTGGCGTCGTCGAGTACAAGCACGCGCGGATTGGCGACCAGGGCGCGCGCGATCGCAAGCCGCTGACGCTGGCCTCCGGACAGCGTCAGGCCGCGCTCTCCGACGCGGGTGTCGTAACCCTGGGGCAGCCGCAGGATGAACTCCTCGGCCTGGGCCATCTGGGCTGCCTCTTCGACCTGCGCGCGGGTGGCCTGTGGTCGCGCGTAGGCGATGTTCTCAGCAACCGTGGCCGAGAACAGAAAGGGATCGTCGCTGACCACGCCCACGGCTTCACGCAGCGAGCGCAGGGTGACGCTGCGCACGTCGGCGCCATCGACAATGACGGCGCCTGCGGTGGGGTCATAGAGCCGCGGTATCAGCGAGACCAGGCTTGTCTTGCCCGACCCCATGGGCCCCACCAGCGCCACCGTGCGTCCCGCGGCGACGTCGAGGTCGACGCCGTCGAGCACTGCTCGCGCGTGCTCCGTCGGTCCTGAGCCCGTGGTCCCTTCCAGGCTCTCGCCGGCGCCGTTGTAGGTCAGCGTGACGCCGCGGAAGCTGACCGCGCCAGAGCCCGCAGGCAGTGGTGGCGCGTTGTCGGCCTCGAGCATGCGCGGCTCTCGGTCAAGCAGCGCAAACACGCGTGTACCGGACGCGGTCGCGCGCTGCGCCAGCCCAAGCGTCACCCCGAGTGAGCGCATCGGGCTGATCAACATGTTCAGGTAGAAGTAGAAGGCGCTGAACTGCCCCAAGCCCAGGCGGTGGTGGATCACAGACTCGCCGCCGACCAGCAGTACCGCTGTCAGCCCGAGCTGGGGCAAAAAAGCGATCACGGGGTTGAAGCGGGCCTCCAGGCGCGTGGCAACCATCGCCTGGTCAAAGACGCGGCCGACGCTGTTGGTGAAGCGCTCGCGCTGGTGGTCCTCGCGCGCGAACGCCTTGACCACGCGCACGCCCGAGATGTTCTCCTCTGCTTCGGCCGTGAGTTCGGCGATGCGCTGCTGTACCTCTCCGATCGCCGGACGCGCGCGGCGGCCGTAGCGGTTGGCGATGAGGACCACAAAGGGGGTCGGGGTGATCGCTATCACCCCCAACAGCGGATTGGTGATGATCATCGCGGCTCCCGCAAGCGCAATCGTGAGCGCAGACTGCATGATGAACACCAGGCCGTAGCCCAAAAAGAAGCGCACCGCCTGCAAGTCGACGGTCACGCGCGACATCAGCTGACCGGTCTGCTGGCGGTCAAAGAACGCGAGCTCCAGGCGTTGGAGATGCCCGTAGAGCAGCTCTCGCAGGTCGTACTCAAGGCCCAGCGAGATCCTGCCTGCGACCATCCGCCGTCCGTAGGTCAGCGCCCAGCGCGCGATCACGCACACCACGATCACAAGCGCAAGCACGACCAGCTCGTGATGCTCGTGGGCGCGGACCGACGCGCGATGGCCGGCGGCCGCTTCGGCGCCCTTCCGGGCCGCTTCGACGGCCTTGCCGGTGAGCGTCGGCAACAACACAGTCATCACCATCGCCGCGCCGGCCAGGCCGAAGGAGATG
>CAJCHW010000185.1 GCA_903970125.1 Chlamydiota bacterium | reverse complement strand
GCAAGCGGAGCAAGCGCCGTCCAGGTGACCGGTATCCGCGCCTCTATCGCCGGCGCTACCGCCGGCAAGAACAGCCCGCTGGGCTCGTCGTACAGGCGCGCCACAAGTGCCGGCGTTATCGACGGAAGCCCGAGCGCCAACCGTGACAGCCCGTGCAGCACGTTGGTGAGTACCTCACATACAACCGGGTCGCCATCGGCCCGCACCGCCTCGATCTGAAACCGGCGCGCCCGATTGCGCCGCACCAGCTCGACGAAGCCGGGCAACCCCTGTGCCCGGCGGCGCCAGATCGGGTCAAACTGCGGCGAAGCGTCCAGGCCGGACTCGTCGGGCTGAAGGATCCACAACAGGCCGTCGCCCTCGAGGTCGCGCTGGGCGCTGATCGCAGCGTGGTGCGCAGCGATCCCCGGCTCAAGCGCGGGATCGCCGACCGCCATCGACCACGCAAACGCTAGTGCCGGCGGCTGGATCGTCGAGGTCATCGCGTCGTCGTGAGCGATCACGTTGTAATAGAGCGCCCGCGGGCCACCCACTGGATGCTCCCAGAAGATCGTGTGGCCGATGAAACCGTCAGGGCGCGCCGCCGCCAGCAGCGTCTGAAGCTCGGCGCGCGAGCGCGCCGGATCGAAATGACGCCAGGCGATAGCCGCAAAACAGGAGTCCCAGTACCACTGCCAGCGGTAGCGCCCGGGACTCGGGCGGGTGTAGGCAAAGGGCACGCCGTCGCGCTCGCCGAAAGTCCAGTTGCCGTCGAGCACCTGCTGGCAGCGCTGCCGAAGCTCCGTCATCGCCCGCAGTCTGGCAACTGCAGCAGCGTCAACGCTACGCTTGGCATCAGTGGCCCGAGCGCTTGGCATCAACCACGTGGCGATCGAGGTCGGGGAGATCGATCAGGCGCTCGATTGGTACGGGCGCATAGTCGACTTCGAGCTTCGGGGCCGGGTGGGTGACCAGATGGCGTTCATCGACATGGGCGATCAGTTCATCGCGGTCATCGCAGGGCGCTCGCAGGCGGTCGATGGAGCCCGTCACTTCGGGCTCGTCGTGAACGACATGGAGGAGGTGCGGGCGGCGCTCCAGCGCGAGGACGTCACCGTGGCCCCTTCAGGCAGCGTTGACTTCACCGATCCGTGGGGCAACCACGTGCAGGTCGTCGACTATCGCGACATTCAGTTCTCAAAGACGCCCGCGGTGCTGCGCGGGATCGGAGCTCACGCGATCGAGAAGAGCCCCGCTGCTGTAGCCGAGCTCCGCGCAAAAGGACTTGCCGGATAGGAAGAGTCGTCGTGACCTAGCGATGTGCCGGGGCGGCAGCCGCCAATCGCTCGTGGACGAATCGCACTACCGTCGCGCCCTCTCCGACGGCGGTCGCGCAACGCTTGGTCGACCCTGCACGAGCATCGCCGGCGGCGTAGACGCCCGGCACGCTCGTTTCGAGAAGGCCTTCAGCGCCGACGTCCGCGCCGGTCAGGATGAAACCGTGGCTGTCGCGCGCCAGCACCTCGCCGAGCCACTCGGTGCAAGGCGTAGCGCCTAGGAACAGGAACAGGAAGGAGAGCGGCAACTGCTCGCCGTCGGCGAGCGTGACCGAGTGCAATCGCCCGCGCTCTCCATGCAGGCCGACGATTTCGGAACGATCGCGCACGGCGACCCCGTACTGGTCAAGCTCGTCGATCAGATAGTGCGACATCGTTTCCCGGAGGTCGCCGCGGCGGTGCAGAAGCGTGACGAGCGCCCCCCCGCGCGCCAGCCAGACGGCAGCCTGCGCCGCCGAGTTACCCCCACCGATGACTCCCACGCGCTGAGCGGTGCAGAGCTGGCCCTCCGGCGCACCGGCGGCATAAAACACGCTCACACCCTCGTACTCCTCGAGCCCCGCCACTGGCAGACGCCGGTATTCGGCGCCCGTGGTGAGCAGCACCGCGCGTGCAGCGATCTCGTTGCCGGCATCGAGCCTCACGAGGTGACGCTCGATGCCGGGCTGCAGTTCCTGGGCGCGATAGGGCGAGGCCAGGCGGGCGCCGAACTTGCGCGCCTGCGTGGCGGCACGACTGAGCAGTTCGGTGCCGCTGATCCCAGCGGGGAAGCCCAAATAGTTCTCGATCCTGCGCGAGGTGCCCGCCTGACCACCGATACTCGTGCTCTCCACGACCAGCGTGTCCAATCCCTCTGAAGCGCCGTAAACCGCTGCGCCGAGTCCCGCGGGGCCGCCGCCGATGATCAGGAGATCGACCTCCTCACGCGGCGCGAGCTGCATGCCAATGCCGAGCGCCCGCGAGAGCTCACCGTTACTCGGGTTGGAAAGCTCAACGCCACCAGGCAGACGCACTAGCGGCAGCGCTGACACAGCGCCCTCCGCCGCCGAACCGGCACCGTCGGTCGTCTCGGTGGGATCGATCCAGGTGTGAGGGAGCCGCTGGGCTCGCGCAAACTCAAGCAGCCGGCGCGTGTCGGGCGACTCGCGCGGGCCGACGATCTCTGGCCCGATGCCTTGGCGGCGCTGAAGCAGCTCGCGGCGCTCAACGAAGGCGCCAAGGATCAGGTCCGAGAGCGATGGGTTATCGAACAGCAGCGCTCGCAGGTCCTCACGCGGAAGGGCGATGTACCGCAGCGGCTGCGTGACGACCGCGGTGACGAACACCGACTGCCCGCTGAGAAGATTTACCTCCCCGAGAAAGCCCGAGACGCCGTGACGCACGATCTCATGCCCCGCGCCGTCCAGCACCGCAACCTCACCCTCGAGGATCGCGATGAACGGATAGGTCGCGTCACCGATCTCATACAGCTTCTCGCCCACCTCGGCCGTGAGCTCCTCGCCGCGCTGCCCAAGCAACGCAAGCTGAGTACTCGAAAGCACCCGAGCCGGAACTGCCACAGAATCATCAGCAGCAAACGTCATATGAAGGGACAAGCGTAGTCAGAGCGCCAAGCGACCATCTCGCCCTTGCCGTCGAAGTGGCTCAACCGCGCCCTGCCTTACCCGAACAGCCCGGGTCAGGCGGATTGGTGTCCAGCGCGTGGACGGCGCGGCTGATGTGATGTACGACCACGTCGCTTGGGCGTGCCAGCAGTGGCTCCACCTGGCCGCGATAGCGACGGTAATGGCTCGTGTCGTAGTGCTCGCGCACTGCCGTTTCGGTGTTCCAGGAACAGAGCAGCACGAACTCGCCCGGGTCCTCGACGGCTCAGCGCAGATCCTCAACGCCGTCGCGACGGTGGCTTTGCGCCGCCGCGAGCACGCCCCTCGTAACCGGCGTTGTGCAGGCAGGCAAAGGCCGTCATCCCGCCCGGCTCGTCTCGGCGGGCATTCTCGGCCAGGTGGTCCATGCAGAGGCCGACCGCGCAGAGCTTGCAGATGCCGACCGCACCGGTCGTCGCGCCGTCCAGTGCGCATACGTAGCAGTGCACCGCCTACCTCCGCGCTCGATAAGTGCTGCGTTTCATAGTCACGACTGCTTTACGCGCGGTTGGCATGGGCAGCCACCAGGTCAGCTGCAGCCTGCCCGCCGTTGGCCGAGGCGCCATTGCCGTGCCCTAGACCCGCCGCCACCTGGGCGCCAAGCTGGGGATCGACGCTGCTCCAGTAGGCCACGACGCGCTGTTGCATGGCGTGGCTGACGCCCGCCGAAGCGTGGCCGACCACGCTTGCGACCAGATCGTCGCGTCCCGCGTCGTCCATCACCTCGCGCACCAGAGTTCCCGCCTGGCCAAAGTCGTCGTCCTCGGCGTGCTTGTCGTATGCGTAGCGGCCGAGCTCGCCGCCGGGGACCTGCCAGGTCAGGTCGGCGCCGAGCGCCGTGTCCGCCTGCGGTCCGCCGAAGCTGTTGGGGGCATAGACCGGCTGGTCGCCCGCGTGGTGGTACGTCATCGGCCCCTCCTTGTTGTAGGAGTTCACGGCGACGATTGGCCGGTTGATCGGTAGCTGCTCGTAGTTGGCGCCGATCCGATGCAGGTGCGTGTCGTGGTAGGAGAAGACGCGGCCCATTAGCATCTTGTCCGGGCTCAACCCAATTCCCGGCACCAGGTTCGCCGGCGAAAAGCCCGCCTGCTCCACCTCGGCAAAGTGGTTTGAAGGGTTGCGGTCGAGCACCATGCGCCCGACATCGATCGGCGGGTAGTCGCCGTGCGGCCACACCTTGGTCAGGTCGAAGGGGTTGAAGCGGTAGTCAGCGGCGTCCTCGAACGGCATTACCTGCACCTCAAGCCGCCATTCGGGAGCCTCGCCGGAGTCGATCGCGTCCCATAGATCGCGACGGTGGCAGTCAGGATCCTCGGCCGCCATCACCTTGGCCTGGGATTCGGTGAAGTTTTCGATCCCCTGGAGGGTCTTGAAGTGGTACTTGATCCAGAAGCGCTCGCCGCCGGCATTGACCCAGGAGAACGTGTGGCTGCCATAGCCGTTCATCTGTCGTAGCGTCCGTGGCGTGCCCCGATCGGACATCAGGATGGCCACCTGGTGGGCGGACTCGGGCGAGAGCGTCCAGAAGTCCCACTGCATCTCGTTGGAGCGCATGCCTGTGTCGGGCAGGCGCTTCTGGGAGTGGATGAAGTCCTGGAACTTGGTGGCGTCGCGGACGAAGAAGACCGGCGTGTTGTTGCCGACCAGGTCGTAGTTGCCCTCCTGCGTATAGAACTTGACAGCGAAGCCACGCGGATCGCGGGCAGTGTCCGCTGAGCCCAGCTCGCCGGCAACGGTCGAGAAGCGGACAAATAGCGGCGTCCGGCGTCCGGGCTGGAAAAGGTCCGCCTTGGTGTACTGGCTCACGTCCTCGGTCACCTCGAGGAAGCCGTGCGCGCCGGAGCCCTTGGCGTGCACGACGCGCTCGGGGACGCGCTCGCGGTTGAAGTGCTGCATCTTCTGGACCAGGTAGTGGTCGTGGAGCGCCGTCGGTCCGCCCTTGCCCGCCGTCAGCGAGAATTCGTCGCTGGGGGCGGGTATCCCGGAGTCCGTGGTGGTGATCGGCGGGGTGGGGCTCACATCGTCAGTCATCGAGAGA
>CAJCHW010000184.1 GCA_903970125.1 Chlamydiota bacterium | reverse complement strand
GAGAGCCGCGTCACCTCGCCGCCAATCTGGGCCCAGAACCTCATACTTGCGCCGCTTTCAGTGCTCGCGAAACTGTTTCACGTGCCTCCGTACTACGAGCGCTGGAATAGCCGGGCCTGACAAAGACTTGGTTGAGCAACCCACGACAACGTCAACCCGGGAGAACCAGCATGCACGCAGTCATCGTGAACGTCACCATCAACGACTCCGACGCCGCCGAGCGCGATCTAAAAGAGCAACTCTTGCCCCGGGTGTCGCAAATCCCCGGCTTCGTGGCGGGCTACTGGACCGTCAAGGACGACAGTGGGCTGACGATGCTCGTGTTCGAGTCCGAGGCGGCTGCGAACGGGATGCGCGAGCTGGTCAGCTCAACTGTTCCGGACGCCATGACATTCCAGGGCGCCGAAGTTCGCGAGGTCGTAGCGCATGCCTGAACGCTGGCTCCGGGACAAGGCTGCCACCGCGCGGGTGGAGCCAGCCACGCGACTCGAATTCCACCACCAGCGCCACCGCGAAAAACCAAGATCGGAGACTGCGCCATGAAGATCCATGCCCTGACAACAGGAACCGTCAGCGTCAAGCAGAGCTTCCTGTATCCCGCGAGCGGCGTGCGGCGGCAGCTGAACCTGTTCCTGCCCGACGCGTGGTCTAAGCCGCTGCCGATCCACTGCTGGGCGATCGAGCACGACGGATTGCTAAGACTCGTCGACACCGGCGCCACCACCAACACGCAAGACGTGGTATTCGCACGCATGAGCGTGAGCGGCGACCAAGAGCTTCCCGGCGCCCTAGCAGCCGCCGGACTCTCACTGGAGGATGTGTCGGAAGTCGTGCTCACCCATCATCATGGCGACCACGTCGACGGGCTACCCCACGTCCACGCGCCAGTCCGCATTAGCGACGTCGAGCTCGATTTCGTCGCCACCACCTTCCCGCGGCTGATGCGGCGAATCCTGCGCCAGCCTCTGCCGTCCGGATTCGCCCCGGAGCCTTTCGCACTCGACAGCGGGCCGTTCGGAGCATTCGCGCGTAGCCGCGCCCTCAGCGACGACGGGCGCATCATCGCCGTTGCGACGCCGGGCCACACGCCGGGGCACATCTCCGTGATCTGCGTCGACGATGCTGGTCGCCACGTGATGCTCGCCGGCGACGCCACCGACTCACTCGAGCAGCTGCACGCGTTGCGGGCCGACGCCGTTGGACCCGACGTCAAGGTGCACGTCGCGACGCTCGAAGCCATTCGATCTCACTGCGCCCAGCATGCGACGGTCTACCTTCCCTCGCACGACCCCGACTCTGCGAAGCGCCTCGCCGGCGCCGTCACGTCCGCCGAGACGGCGCCCGTCACGTGAGCGGCGCCGAGGCACCACCGTCATCGACGACGGAGCTGTCGCCTTCGATGTGAGTCTGGACCATGCGGTCAACGTAGTCGTGCTCGGCGGGCCAGGGGAATGCGGGTATCGCCTGACGAAGCGCGGCGTAGCCGTGCAGTCCCGCCCAGATGTACGCGGCTTGCGTAAAAGGGTCCAGTCCGGCCTGAGGACAGCGGGTGACGATTGCGAGCAGGTCGTTGAAGGTGTCGACGCCTTCGTCCTCGCCGGGCGGGTCGACAACGGCAGCTGGCGCGTGATCGTCATGAACGCCGACGGCACACGCGACGTCTCAAGCCAGCTGAGCATCGGCGCCACCTTCCCACACCTGCTCGCCATCGGCCTCGCGGCAGTCGCCGCCGGGCTGCTGATCCTGCTGCTCAGCGGCGCAACGCTGTACATCGTGGCTCGTCGCAGGCGCTAGGCACGCGGTGGCCGTGTCGGTGTGGCGGTAGCGTCCCGCCGAGCGGGGCATTGAGGCGGTCGACTCAGCCTCTATTCGTAGAGCGTACGGCCACCTGCTGTGTCGACGAAGGAGGCGTCGGCCCGGGCGCAGCCTCGACCGCTCCTCCTGGTCCCAGGCATGCATCTCGCATTGGGTGGACGACATGCCTGCTCTTGGCGATCTGCGAGATCGGTACCGGCGTCCGGCCGTGCCCTGCATGATGTCGCGCAACACCGCGAGGGTGGTTATCGGATTTCGTACGTGCCATCGAGGCGGGCGCGTGCGATGACGTGCCCGGCCATTGCGTGGAGTGCGTCGGCGAGGGTGAACTTCTCGGCGAGGTCGGGCTGGTATGACCCTTGCCGAGATTGTGGCGGCGGCGCAGCAGCAGCTCGGTCTTCTTGCCAGCCGAGATGGCCGAGCCCGTGGCGTAACGACGTTGCCACGCGAGAGCACGGCCGCGTAACAAGCCGCCAACGCGACCTACAAGGGTGCGTCATCCACGGAGAGAATGCGTCACAGGAGTTAACGCGTGGGCGTATGTGATTGGGACTTGGTACGTTGGTGTCTCTTTAGGACCCAGAACTTCAAGGTTGCTCGCTGTGAACGCTCACCCTGTGCGTTCACCGCGATCACTGATATTAAGTAGGTGCCTGGGCGTAGATTCTGAGCTGTGCCGCGCGCATCCGCGATGACGGCGGCGAGCGTGAGACTGTGCTTTAGACCGCGGCGCCCGTACGCGGTGACGTGGGTGCTCGCTGTCACCGCGACGCCGTTCAGGCCCGTTAGGCCAAAACCGTTGCTTGTGTAGCTGGCTTCGTAGGTCCCCGGGCTATGGCCACGGCGCGCCGGGCAGCTCGTCCATACGGGTGAGCCGACACGGCGGCTAACGGTGTATTCGACCTTCGCGGTCTCGTTAAGGGTGTACGAGAAGTGGAGGCTAGAGCCCGCGCTTGTGTCCGCGTTGAGTGCCGCCCGGGTCGCGCAGCGGCGGCTAAGGAGTGCGTTTGTGATCACCGGTGGGCCTTCGAGTGCGTTTGTGATCACGGGCGTGGCTTCCGGCTTAGTCGGCGTACGCGTGCACTGGCTCGCGCCTGCGCCGGATTCGGTACCGGCCGGGCAGGGCGTCGGCCGTGTGGCGCCGCCGGTCGCGTACGTTCCCGCCAACGTCGTTGTGCAGCTGGTCGCGCCGGAAGCGGAAGAGTACGCCCCGGGTGAGCAGGGTGTTTGTGCTGTTGCTCCGCCCATGGCGACATAGCTGCCTGGTTGCGCGGCCGTACAGGGTTCGTTGCCGTTGGCAGAGTACGTGCCCGCCACGCACGCATTGAGCGTCGGGCGAACGTAGCTTCGCAGGGTTTCGTCCGAGCGGTTCCACGCGGCGAGGATGAGTTCGCCGCTTGCGTTGATCGTGGCCAAGGTGCGATTCGGCGAGACCGGCGTGAGGAGTGTTTCAGTGTTACGTGGCGTAGTGTCTTCCGTGAGTTCAGCGGTTACGGCTCGGGGCGTGCCGCTGACTTCTTCGACCCATTGGAGGTAGGCGTTGCCCGCGGCGTTCGTCGCGACCGAGAGGCCTTCCGCGCCACCGGTGGTTGGCACGACGTAGGTGTTCCCGGCTACCCCCGTCGCCGCGATCGGGGTGACGATGAGCTCCGCAGGACCCGCTTCGGGATCCGAGGTTGCGGCTACCCCGCCTGCACCGTTTGGGTAGATGTAAGGTGCGCTCGATTCGGTGTAAGACACGCCTGGCAACTCGACCAGCACTTCCTGCGTCGCCATGATCGTCCCGGCAAACACGATCGCGCTGCGCACGTTGGCTTCATAGGGTTCGTATTCTTCGGCTGCCCACGACGCGATGACGTCACCAGTTGCGTTAGCGGCGACGTGGAGGGAATACGCACTATCTGACGGGTTTGTGTCGAGATTGAAGACGCTACCGGGTTCGTTTGTGGCTTCGCTAATGCGCGTGGCCTTGACGACGGTTTTTGATCCGGCGGATTCCGTCCATGCGACAAAAACCCCGCTTGGCACCGACGTCGTCACGACGTTCCTTTGCGATCCGTTTTCTTGCATGATCATCTGTTGCTTGACGACATCGCCAGCGGGGTTGATCACGGCGTATTCGAGCTTGGGGTAACCCCAGACGACGACAGCGTTGTCTTCTGCGTTCAGCGAGACGGAGACTTCGGCTGCTGACGTCGCTCCGGAGCTAAGCATCGGAAGCGAGCGGATTTCGCCGCTAGGCGTGACGATGTCGGCTTGGACGCCTATGCCGGTTTCGTCCCAGACGACATATGTTGTGTCGTCAGGAGTCGTGGCCTCGGATACCGAGAACGTCTGGTTTTCGCTGTTGCTGAGGACGGTGGGACCGACGATAACTTCGCCGTTCGATCGCGTGCGCTCGAAGACAGGCTCTTCACCGCCTTCGTAGTGGCGCCTCCACGCAGCGTTCTGCGTGCCGTCGCTGGCCGTGAGGACTTGTGCACTAAGAATCTGTTCTCCGGCCGTGGCGCTGAAGTCGTGTTCTGTCCAATGCGTCGCTGCGAACGTGTCCTGCGCGGCAAGTAGAAAGGCGCACGCAATGACCGCACTTACGCATGACACGAGCAGGCGATGGTGTGCTCCCCGGCCCGCTTCACTTCTCCCAGCTGCGAGCAACGAGGGCGTCTGCTGCCACCGCTGCACTCGCGTTCCACGCTTCACGGCTCCACGCTTGATCATCGGTATCGCTCCCTTGGCTAGCCGCCTTGCTGGAGCGGTGATCGGTAGAGCGACTGATCGCCCTCGGTACCAGGAGCATCGACAGGTCGGCGCTCGCACATGAGCACTTTCGCTGCGTGTGCACTCAAAACAGAGGACTGAGCATCCGAGCTATCCCCGCGCACCAAGCTCTGCTTGCAGCGCGACGCAGACGCGCGCGTCAGTCTCGGTGGCACCCCTGCTCTGAATTGGCGCTTTGACAGGCCGGCGGGGAGTCGGGAGAATACGCCGATGAGGTGGCGGACGGCTCGTGGCGCCGGTGTTGTGGCGCTGCTCGCGGGCGCGGTGCTCGTATGTACGGTGGCGGGCGCCAGCGCCGGTGCCCGCAGCGGTGTGCGGCCGGTGAAGAAACCGGCTCCATGCACGGTGCAGGCCGGTAGCGATACAACGCTCGGTCCGCGGCCGCGTGGGCTGATCGCCTTCCAGGACAGCGCGACGGACGGCTTGACGGCGGGGTCCGGGGCGACGGGCGCGACGGGGCCGGCGGGCACAACGAGGCCGTTCAGCGAGGCTGTGTTCGACGATCACCGGATCAGTGGTGTCGATCTGGCGATCGGGTGGGACATCCTGCAGCCGACCGATGGGCCGATCGATTGGGCGCCGTTGGACTGCACATTCGCGCAGGCCGATGCCCACCGCAAGTTCGTCGTTCTTACGCTGCTCCCCGGCTGGCACACGCCCGAATGGGCGTTGGCGAGCACTACAAGTGCGACGCCGGCGACGGACCCGATCACCGCTTGTCCGGGGAGTGTGACGGTGACCCGGTTTGCGTGGAGCTACCACGGGAGCGATCCGCCGACCGAGACGTTGCCCGACCCGTGGAACTCCGTCTACCTGTGCCGATGGTTCAACTTCTTGAAGGCAGTCAAGCAGCGCTACGGTCGCAACCCCGAGTTCAGGATGATCTCGGTAGCCGGGCCGACGTCGATCTCCGCCGAGATGACGCTGCCCCGCAACCCCGGGTCGCCTCCCCCCGGGCCAGACACCTGCGCTCCGACACACCCCGTGACGGTCAAGGTCGACCCGCCGTGCGACACTGCGATTCCCGCTGTCGCCACGAGCGCGAATGGCACACCGGTGGACACCTACGGCTCCGACATCGCCATGTGGCAAGCGCTCGGATATACGCCGGCCGCCTACACCGGCGCTTGGGCGACCGCATTCCAGCGCTACAGCGCGATGTTTCCCAACCAGTACCTCTCGCTGGCATTGGGCAACGGGCTTCCGATCGGCGGCCCGCAGGCGGGCGCCACCGGCGCGCCCTCATTGTTGGACCCCAGTCAGATCACCGCGACACCGCTCACGGTCATCCGGACGGCGCTGGGCTATAAGCCCCGCTTCGTCCTGCAGGAGAACGCTCTGGGTGGCACGGGCCCGGTGCGCCGGCCGTATGAGTACGTGCAGGCCAACTGCGCCGATGCGACAACGGGGTTCCAGACCGAGGCGCCCGCCCTCCCGTCCGTCAGCCCGAGCCAGCTCGCTGCAGCGCTGGAATCGGGGGTCACTGCCGGGGGGCGTTTCATCGAGGTCTACGCGCAAGACGTGCTCGACACAACCGAAATCGCCGGACAGAAGGCCCAGGCAGCGATCGACTACTCCTACCAGGCACTGAAGAACCGGGTCACGTGCGCCCCGCTCACGCTCACGGCGACATCCCCGAGTGTCACGGTCGGCTCCCCGATCACGATCACCGTCAACAGCACCCTGTCGCCCGGCTACCTCGATTTCACCGAAGGCGCTTCGCCAACGGCGCCGGTGAGTGCCGCGATTGACGTTTACATCGGCTCCGCGACATCGCCCGTGATCAGCTGCACGACATGGCCGTGCACCAAGACCATCAGCTCGAAACTCGCCGCGACGACCACGGTGACGGCCGATCTCGGGTACCCCGCGGGACCCAGCGACAGCGCCCCGCCGCCGATCGTGACAACAAGCAGTTCCGTCGTCCACACCGGCCCCGGCGCCAGCAATGGCACCGGCAAGCCGTGCCCGAAAACCGTATGCGACAAGACGTAGCCGCCGGACCGGCCGAGCCGGGCCCGCGATCGTGAGGCTGCTGGATGCGGGTAAGTTGGGACGTCGTGACCGAAAGTCCCATTCGCCTGTACGGGATCGCGCTGTCGCACCCGGTCCTGGGCGTCCAGGGAATGCTTGAGCGAAAGGGGCTCGCATACCGCTACGTCGAGCTGCTCGGCGGCGCCCACCCGCTGGCGCTTTTCGCCCTCCGGTTCGCTCGGCCCACCGTGCCCGCCATGAGGCTTTCCGATGGCCGTCGGGTGCAGCGTGATCTCGCCGAGCTGCCCGGACTGCTCGACAGGGTCGACGGCCTGATCGAGAGCGGCGTCATCGGCGGCGAGGAGCTCGGGGCAGCTGACTTCCAGATCGGTGCTTCTGTGCGCGTGCTGATCGCGATGCAGGATGTCGGCCGTCTCGTAGCTGGACGTCCGGCGGAGGCATTCGCACTCAGAGTCGTGCCTGACTATCCCGAGGTGCCCGCCGCGATGCCGGCGGACTGGTTGACTCCGGGGAGTGCATGAGGCGAGAAACCAGGATCAGATGAGCATTAGCAGGGACATCGCCACCGCGTTCGTTGAGGCGTACGGGCGCACCTGGAACGCGTGGGACATTCGCGGCTTCTGTGACCTGTTCAGCGAGGACGTCGTCTACGTTGCACACCCGACACAGGAGACCGTCACAGGCAGGGCGGCGCTACAACGCTACGTGGAGAAGGAGCAACGCGAACAGGGCGAGGTCGCCGTGCGCATGGGAACGCCCCTGATCGACGGCGACCAGGCCGTGGCCGAGTTCTGGGTCACGGCCACCAACGGCGGCGCACAGGCGACCATCGCGGGCTGTCTCATAGCCCGTCTGAGCAACGAGGACGGTCGCTGTAACCATTTTCGCGAGTACTGGTTCGACATCGATGGCCACACAGACCCCGGCCCCGGCTGGGGTACCTGACCGCGACCCCACCCCTGCTTCCAGCAGAGGTACAGTGCGACCACGATGCCGCTCTACATGGACCGCCACGACCTTCCCGATGCCACGGCCGCCGACCTTGCTGCCGCGCACGTGCGCGACCTGGAGGTGCAAGGCCGATTCGGCGTGCGCTTCGTCACCTACTGGTTCGAAGAGGAGGCGCGCAGCGGCTTCTGCCTCATTGAGGGCCCGGACGCAGAGAGTGTCGAGGCAGCACATCGAGCGGCTCACGGGATGCTTCCCTCGCACGTGATCGAGGTCGATCAGGCCAGCGTGCGCGCCTTCTTCGGTCGGCTCAACACGCACCCTCCCGGCGAGGCATACGTGGAAAGCGCCTTTCGGGCGATTCTCTTCACCGACATCGTCGACTCCACCCGTCTCACCCAGGAGCTGGGGGATCGTGGCGTTATGCGATTGCTTCGCGAACACGACTCGATCGTGCGCGGCGCGCTCGCCAGTTTTGGCGGCACGGAGGTCAAGCACACGGGCGACGGGATCATGGGCGCGTTTGCATCCGCGTTTCAGTCGGTCGGGGCCGCTGTGCAGATGCAGCGGGACCTGCGCGAGCGCGACGGCGTTAAGCGAGACGCGTTGGACGTGCGCATCGGGGTGGCGGCAGGGGAGCCGGTGACCGAGCAAGACGATCTCTTCGGTGCGGCGGTGCAGCAAGCCGCCCGGCTGTGTGCGTGTGCTTCGCCCGGTGCCATTGTCGTCTCATCCGGCGTCCACGATCTCTGCCGCGGTAAGGGCATCAAGTTCTCCGACCGTGGCCCCGTCGTCGTAAAGGGGTTTGATGACCCAATCACGCACTTCGAGGTTGACTGGCGCGACTGAAGCAGTCACAGCAGTCAGAACGAGGCGGTAGGAACATGTTCATCAGCACCGATTATCTGGTCGTAGGAGCAGGAGCGAGCGGCCTTGCCTTCGCCGACGCGTTGGCGGCCGAGGCCGACGTTGAGGTGACGGTAATTGACCGTCGAGAGGCCCCTGGGGGCCACTGGGCGGATGCGTATCCGTTCGTTCGCCTGCACACGCCGTCCGCGTACTACGGCGTCAACTCGCTCGCGCTCGGCGAGGATCGCATCGATCAGCTCGGTGACAACGCCGGGTACTACGAGCGGGCGACCGGCGAGGAGGTCTTTGCGTACTTCGCCGACGTGGCCGCACGCCTCGCAGAAACAGGCCGGGTCCGCGTGCTCACTGGCCACGACCACCTGGGTGGCGGGAGTGACGGTGAGCAGGTCAGGGACCTGAGCAGCGGAGAGCTTCACGATTTCGCGGTACGTCGCAAGGTCGTCGATGCTCGATACCTGGAAGGGTCGGTCCCCGCGACCCATGTCGCCCCGTTTGAGGTGGCGGCGGGCGCGCGGCTTGTCCCCGTCAACGACCTGCCAGCAGCGGCGCAATCTGGCTCCTCCTATGCCGTTCTCGGCTCCGGCAAGACTGCCGCGGACGCCTGCATCTGGCTTCTGGACAACGACGTGCAGCCCGGTCACATTCGTTGGATCCGGCCACGCGACGCGTGGTTTCATGACCGCAGCCAATTTCAGCCGCTGGAGCAGGTCGGCGCGATCATGGAGGGGCTTTCGCTGGATGCGGAGGCCGCCGCCCAGGCGGCGGACGTTGACGACCTCTTCGAGCGCCTCGAGACCTCGGGGCGACTCGTGCGCATCGACCCCGCCTGGCCGGCGACGATGTACCGCGGCACGATGCTCAGCGCCCGCGAGCTTGAGGCCGTGCGGCAGATCGAAGACGTCGTCAGACTCGGGCGAGTGCGGCGGATCGAGGCCGACCGGATTGTGCTCGAGCGCGGGGAGACCGAGACCCGTCCCGACGTCCTGCACGTGGACTGCACGGCTCTCGGCCTGA
>CAJCHW010000183.1 GCA_903970125.1 Chlamydiota bacterium | reverse complement strand
CTGCCGCTGCCGCCGAGCGTGCTCGCCGAGCCGGCGCACCGACTGTGCGTGCGGACCGGCGACGGCACAGTGGTGCCTGCTGCTGCGGGCTTCACGTCCACGGCGACCGGCGACATCCCCGACTTCCGGGTCGAGGTGCGGCCGAATGGAACCGTATCGGCGAGGCTCGGCGACTCATGAGCGAAGGTCGGCGGCCGTGCCAGCGGGTGAGCGCGTGACCTCGGCGAATCCGCCCGGAGCAAGGTGGGCCGACGGGGCGAGCTACTCTGACGCGAGCTTGTACGGGCGTTTTGCGGAGGTCGTTGCCACTCGGCCCGACCACGTGGCGGTCACGGACGGCGTGGCAACGCTGACATACTTGGAGCTCGACCAGCTCGCCGCTGCGTACGCGGCCACGTGCACGCAGCTCACCGGGGACGGCGTCACCGCGCTGCTGCTCGACCACGGGGCGGCGCTCGTCGCGGCTGCTTTGGGCGCCCTGCGCGCCGGCCGCGCGATCGTTGCGCTGAACCACGGCGACCCGCCCGTGCGGCTGGCCGAGCTTCGCACCGCCGCCGACGCGACGATCCTACTGACCGACAGACACTACGCCGCGCTTGGAGTCGCTGCCGGGTTCCCGGCAGCGCGAGTCGTTGAGCTCGCGCCGGGGCACCAAACCGTGCCAAGTCAGTTCGCGGCGTCGGTCAATCCTGGTGATGTTGCGTGCCTGATCGCGACGTCGGGCTCCACCGGAAGGCCGAAGATGGTGATCCAGACTCATCGCAATGTTCTGCACAACGCGTGGCGTTACATCACGGGCCTGGGAATCAATCAGCACGACCGGATCGCGTGGATGGTGCCGTTGAGTGGCGGGCAAGGGCTGGCGACCCTACTCAGCTCGTTGCTTAGCGGCGCGACGGTGTGTGCGTTCGATTTCGCGCGATGTGGCTTCACCGAGCTAGAGCGCTGGCTGCGCGAGCAGCAGGTCACGATCCTCGATACGCTGCCCTCGATCGTGCGCCCGTTCTGCCGGGCGCTTGGCGATCGGCGCGTCGACGGTGTCCGGCTTGTGCGTCTCGCGTCGGAGGCCGCGTTGGCGTCCGACCTTGACGCATGCCGCCGCCACTTTCCGCCCGATTGTGCGGTAGCCAGCGTGCTTGCCTCGTCGGAGGCCGGCATCATCGCGCAACGGATCCTGAAGCCCGAGGATCGCCCTCCCGCGGGGCGGCTCGAGGTGGGTGTTGCAGCGGATGGAATCGGCATCACCCTGGTCAACGACGCTGGCGTCGAAGCGAGGCCCGGCGAGGTTGGTGAGATCGTGATCGACAGCGACCACCTGTCACCCGGCTACCTGGGCGACCACGAGCACACGGCGCGGCGATTCGAATTGGTGGCGGGCAGGCGGCGGCTGCGCACCGGCGACCTCGCGAGGCGTTCGGTTGCCGGCAGTCTGACCGTTGTCGGTCGCACCGATTCGCAGGTGAAGGTGCGAGGCCACCGTCTCCTGCCGGAAGAGGTCGAGAGTGCGCTGTGCACACAACGCGACGTGGCAGGAGCGGCCGTCGTCGCGTGCGGCGGCGAGGGCAAGGCCGTGCGGTTGGTCGCGTACGTCGTACCGGAGGCGGGCAAGCGGCTCGACTTCTGGCTGCTTCGCACATCGCTGGCGGCAATGCTGCCTGGGTACGCAATCCCGTCCACATTCACCGCGGTGGAGGAACTTCCCCTGAACGCACACGGCAAGCTCGACCGACCGCGCCTTGCGGAGCTCGAGCCGCTCAACCCTGTCATCGACGGCAACAGCGAGCCGTCGACGGACACCGAGGAGCTCGTGCTTGGTCTGTGGTGCACGGCGTTCGAGCGCGAGCTGGCCGTAGATGACGGCTTCTTGCAGGCGGGAGGCGACTCCTTGACGGCTGCCGTGATTGCTGCCGGCGTGCACGAGTTGTTCGGCGTCGAGATCGGCCTCGAGGAGCTGGTGTCCAACCAGAGTCCGTCGGCCCTGGCTGCGGTCATCGACGAGCGGCGGCGGAGCACCGAGCGCGCGCTGCCGACGATCAATCCTCGCGACCGAACGCGGCCTGCACGGCTGTCCTTTCACCAGGAGCACCTGTTCACCAGCGCCGCGAGTCGGGGGGCCGGACTCAACATCGCGCTGCCGTTTCGAATACGCGGAGCGCTGGATGTCGATGCCCTTCGTGACTGTTTCACCTATCTGATCGGGCGTCACGAGATCCTCCGAACGACGTTTCACGAACGCCAAGGCGAACTGCTCCAGCAGATCCACCCCCGGAACGAGCTCGATTTTCGGTTCGACAATCTGCGCGGCGAACCCGATCCACACGATCGCGCGACGGCGCTAGTCAAGCGGGACGCGAGTGCCACCTTCGACCTGGGAGCGCGTCCGCCCCTGTCGCTCCGCCTGATGCAACTCAGCGAGATGGAATACCAGCTCGTAGTGGTGGGCCATCACATCCTCTGCGACGCGTTGTCATGGAGGATGCTCTTCGATGAGCTGGCGGAGCTGTACGTGGCGAAGGTGACCGGCGAGTCGCCGCCGCTGGCACCTAAGTTGGCGCTCCAGTACGCCGACTATGCGGCGTGGGAGCGTGCGCACCTGCGTCCCGAGGCAGCTGTGTACGAGCGGGAGGTGGTGTGGTGGCAGCGTGTCATGGACTCGCCCGCACCCGAGCTCCGGCTTCCTTTCGAGCGCGACCCACGCCAGATCACCGAGCGTGGCCCGGTGCGCGTGACCGAGCGCGAGGTATCTCTTGCGCATGCCGCGGCCCTCGATCGGATTGGGCGTGAGGCGGGTGCCACGCGCTTCATGACGCGGCTCGCGTTGTTCGCTGCGCTCGTGGCACGCGAGACAGGCACCCGCGACCTGTTGCTGAGTACCGTTGTCACGGGCCGCCGGCAGCCACAACTGCAGCGGATGTTCGGCCCGCTCATCAACCGCAGCCTGCTAAGGCTACTGGTTCCGAATTCAGGCACGTTCCGGTCGTCGCTGGCCCACGTGCGGGCCGTGGTGCTCGACATGAACGCGACGTCGACGATCGACTACGAACAGCTTTGGCGGGAGCTGAGCCAGCGCGGCATCGAACGCCCGCTGCGCCAGACGACCGTGTTGGGGCTGCACCGCGTTGCGCCGGCACGGTTCGCCGGCCTTGAGCTGGAGCCACTCCAGCGGTGGTTCGTTGAGCCGTGGCCCTTCCAGCTGGCCGTGGAGACGCAGCAGGGCGGCGGACGCTATCGGGCGGTATTCGATACCGCGCGGTACGACAGCGACGAGGTCGAGCGCTTCTTCGATCGCATGGAGGCGCTGACCGAAAGCTTATGCGCCGATCCGGATCAGCCCTTGAACCGGGTTCGGCGCTCCAGCTCGGGGCCATGCGCGGAGACTCGCACGAGCGGCACGTCGACTCCCCGGTCAAGCGTGTAGGCGGTCCGCAGAGCCACTGGGCGCGGACGGTGCGGGCGCTCGCACCAGCGCATTTACCGGCTCCGGCTCGTGCGGGCGGACGCACGCTTGCGGCCCCGAGGCGCCACCGCCTGCGCGCGTCGGATCGTCGCCAGCCACGCCTCGGCCTCTCCGGTGGGGGCCTCGGGGTGGTTGGTCCGGCGCTTGCAGGGGACGATGTCCTCCACGCTCCAGCCATTGGCGAACGCAGCCTCGATCTGCTCACGGCTCAGCCTGCGCGGCCCCCAATCTCCAGGTTCTTTGTCGCTGAGACACGTGAGATAGAGCACGCCGCCGGGGTCGACCACACGCGCGAGCCCGGCCAGGTATCGCTCGTGCTCGTTCTCGTCGAGCGATGGGAAGAAGCCGCTGTCGATGGCGACGTTGAAGGTTTCGCCGAGCTCGTCGAGGCTAAGCGCGCTGTTCACCACAAAGCGCGACGATACGCTTCGCTCTGCCGCCTTGGTCCGCGCGATCGCTACCGCCACCGGCGAGATGTCGACGCCTATCGCATCGGCACCGTGCTGGGCCGCCAGGATAGTGTGCTCGCCGCTTCCACAGCCGACGTCGATCAGCTTTCCCGCGAGCTGTCCCAGCTCGGCAAGCTCGACCAAGGCCGGCTGCGGGGCACCGATATCCCATGGCGGTGCCTCGCCCACGTACCGGGCGTCCCACCTGGCTGCTCCGGGGCGCGCGCCCTCCGCCGATGGGGGGACGGGGTAGAGCTTCGTGGCGCCGCTCCCATAGCTCCACCGGCCCGCCGCCAGCTCAGCGACGGCGCGTCGCCGGAGCTCCTCTGCGTCCCCCCGCAACGCCTCGCGCGCAGCGTCCCGCCTGTCGAGCGCGCGGTCCGGAGTGCCGATCTTGCGAGCGTACGCCCATTGACCGTCGTCCCAGCACCTCGCAATGCGCGGGTGGGGTGCAACCAGCACGTCACAGACGAGCCTGACCTGTGCGGGCTCTCGCTGCTCGGCGGGCATCAGCTCGCTCCACCCGCTCGCCCATCTGCTCTTAGCGAACGACCATTGCAAGTCGCTGAAGACGATCACTCCGCCGGGCGCGAGCAGCTGCTCTACGAGCAGGAACGCGAACCCGTCCGTGTCCCATGTGTGGGCGCCGTCGATGTACACCAGATCGAACTCGGGCCGCGGCTCCCGGGCCAACAGCCGCCCCAGTCGCCAGTTGTACGAGCTGTACTCGTAGAAGATCGTCACGCGGTCGAGCAGCCCTAGCTTTCCGAGCAGGTCCTCGACTGACGCTCGTCCATCCCTCAGCCGCGACGCGAGGTCGATCGACGTGAGGTGGCCATCGCTCCCGTCGGCGTCGAGCGCGGCCGCGATGTAACACGTCGAAACGCCCTCGTAAAACCCAAGCTCGAGGACGTCGCGTGCCCCGAGGGCGTGGATCAGCCGGGTGATGACGTGGGCCCGCTCGACACTCATGAACGGCCGCTCGCCTACGATTTCACTCACCCGCTCCACGCTGCCCATCGACCGTATTCCACCAGATCGGCGGCGTTTGCGTAGCGTCCGTCGCGTGCCAATCGACCACGAGGACGGCCGTGGGCGAACTCCTCCGTCACCGGCCCGGCACTCGAGCGCTTCACTGCTCGCGCGATCTCGCGCGGCTGCCACCGGCTCCTCCCGTGGCTGCCCGGCTCGTTGCCAACCGACGAGCGGAGCGGGGTCCCCCTACCGGGGGTCCATCAGCGAGCGCTCGGCCACGAGGAACACGACTACGTCGGAACGCTCGAGCTGCACGATGTCCGCGCTCGGTGTCCGGGTCTGGCTCGATCTCCCGCTGGCGCTAGGGCAGCTGTCGCAGGAGCTTGCGCTCCCGCGACAGCTGCCCTGCGCGCGAAGGCCGAGGCCAGCTGCTGAGTTCAGTGCTTGCCCTTGCCCTTGCCTTTGCCCTTGCCCTT
>CAJCHW010000182.1 GCA_903970125.1 Chlamydiota bacterium | reverse complement strand
TAAGAGAGAATGGGCGTGCGGGTGAGCAACACCAGCGCCGCGACCATGCCGGTGGGCCGATTGAACCATTGCGTGCCGAGGCGGTAAACGAGGTAGCCGCACGTCGACAGCGCCAGGTACGCAAGCCAGAGCGTGACGTCGGTGGCCGTGCGTGGACCGAGCGGACCGAGTACCGCTCCGAGCCCCTCCACGAGCGGGTGCGGCGTGGGTGCGATCGGGATCGCGTACTGCGGATCTTCACCGCGCGAGAGCTGCTGGCCCCAAACGAGCGCGTACAGCGTGTCGTAGTTGGCGAAGGCGACCCCTGTGATGACACGCAGCAGTACCGCCCCAGCGCCGACCACCACAGCGACCCGCGCGCCGGCGCGTAGAGCTGAGGGGGCCGGGGCGCTCACGGGCTAGACGCTACCGGCCGGCCCGGGCTGCGTGACCCATTGCACCCGCGGCTAGACTCACCCTTCCCGGTGTCCAGCCAGCCACAGCCACAGTTCGAGCAGCTCCAGCCAGACGCTGCAGAACTGCCAGTTGAGGCCCAGCAACTGCCGACCGAGGCCCCGGCAGTCGCCGCGCCGCTGCCGTCGCAAGCAGGCGACGATCAGCGCTCGCTATACCGCCGTCACCGCCCGCGCACGTTCGCTGACGTGGTTGGCCAGGACCAGGTTGTGCGCACGCTTCACAACGCTGTGGCGCAGGGCAAGGTCCACCACGCGTACCTCTTCGTGGGCTCACGCGGTACCGGCAAGACTTCGATGGCCAAGATCCTCGCGTCCTGCCTGAACTGCATAAACGGACCAACCACCGAGCCGTGCGGCTCCTGCGAATCCTGCCGCGCAGTCGCGGAGGCGACCTCCCTGGATGTGATCGAGATGGATGCTGCGTCGAACAACTCCGTGGACGACATCCGCGAGCTGCGGGATCGAATCGCCTTTGCGCCGGTCTCGGGACGACACAAGGTTTACATCCTCGACGAGGCTCACATGCTCACCCCTGCCGCCTGGAACGCCTTTCTGAAGACCCTTGAGGAGCCGCCCCCGAACACGGTGTTCGTGCTCGCCACCACGGATGCCCAGAAGGTGCCGGCAACGGTGATTGACCGTTGCCATCGCTTTGACTTTCGCCGTCCAGGCACCGAGCAGATCTCAACCGTGCTTGCCCGCGTGGCGGTGCTTGAGCAGATCGAGATTGCGCCTGAGGCGATCGCTGCGATCGCACGGTCGGCGACGGGTAGCTTCCGCGATGCGCTGGGCACGCTCGAGCAGCTTGTGACCTACAGCGGCACCCACGTCGCCCTCGATGACGTGCTGGCGGTTCTTGGGCTCGTCGACTTTGAGGTTGTAGAAGGGCTGCTTGACGCGGTGGCGCGCGGTGACGGTGCCGCCGCACTGGGCGCGATCTCGGCGTGCGTGGACAGTGGCCGTGATGCAGGCTCGCTGGCGTCCGACCTGGAGGGCCGCAGCCGGGATGTGCTCGTGTCGCAAGCGCTGGGTTCGGTCCCACGCGAGCTCTCGCTTACGCCGGAGGCCGATGCACGCCTTGCTGCGCAGGCCGAGAGCATCCAGCGCGTCACGCTTGTGCGGTTGCTCGATCTGCTGGCGAGAGCCCGGGAGGCGACGCGGGCCGGCGCTGACGCGCGCACCCAGCTGGAGCTCGCCCTGGTAAAGGCGTCGAGCCCCGCTGTGGACACCTCGGCAGCCGCGCTGCTGGCGCGCATCGAGGGCCTCGAAAAGCGTCTTTCGCCGGACTCGCCGCCGCCCGTTTCGCCCGCACCGCAGCGGCAGGCGTTCCAGCAGGCCGAGCCCGTTGAGCAGGCGGAGCCCGCTGAGCAAGCCGCGCCCATTGAGCAGGCGGAGCCCGCTGGGCAGGCAGAGCTCGTTGCTCAGGCAGAGCCTGTTGGTCAGGCAGAGCCTGTTGGTCAGGCGGAGCCCGTTGCTCAGGCAGATCCTGTTGGGATGGCCGAGCCCGCTCATCAGGCCGACCCGGTCGACGATCTCGACTCGCTACGCGCGCGCTGGTCGGAGGCACTCGACCTCATTCGCACCGAGAACGCGCTCACGGGTGCGCTGATCGCCGACGGCCAGCCTGTGCGCTTGGAGGCCAACGAGGTCACGATCGCGTTTCCGCCCACCGCCGCCTTTTCCAAGCGCAAGGCTGAAGACCGAGGCCACCACGCGACGCTCACGGACAAGCTTTCGCTGGTCGTCGGCCGTCGCGTGAACCTCTCATACGAGTTGCGCGATGGGATCGTGCAAGCGCCGCGCACACCCGGCGAGGAGGAGCTGATCGCACGCTTGATCGCCGAGCTTGACGCAGTAGAGCTCTCTTGAGCGGCTATGCGCCCCCTGTCCAGCGGCTGGTGACGGAGCTCTCCAAGCTCCCGGGCATCGGCTCCAGGACCGCGCAGCGGCTTGCGTTTCACATCATGCGCGCGCCCGCCCAGGACGCGCTGGCCCTGGCCGACGCGATCCGCGAAGTCAAGGAGAAGATCCGCCTTTGCGAGGTCTGCTTCAACCTCGCTGACCAGACGCGCTGCACGATCTGCCAGGACACGCGGCGCGATCGCTCGGCCATATGCGTCGTGGAGGAGTCCTCGGATGTGATCTCGATCGAGCGCACCCACGAGTACCACGGCCTCTACCACGTACTCGGCGGCGCGCTTTCGCCGATGGACGGCGTCGATCCCGACGACATCAAGATCGCCGAGCTGTATGCACGTGTGCAGGGCTCGGCGCCGGACTCCGACGAGGCCGTGCGGGAGATCATTCTGGCGACCAATCCCACCACCACGGGCGAGGCGACGGCGCTGCATATCGCGGCTGAGCTTCGTGCGAGACGACCGGAGCTGACACTCACGCGTCTTGCCTCTGGCCTGCCGGTGGGCGCCGACCTCGAGTACGCCGACGAGGTCACTGTGGGCAAGGCCCTGGCCGGCCGCCGCACCGTGTAGCGCGATAACTTCTGGAGCGTGTCCGACATCGTCGTAATGAAGTTCGGTGGCACCTCGGTGGCCGATGCCGAGCGCATCAAGCATGCAGCGCGCCGGATCGTTGCCAGGCGCGAGCAGGGCTATCGCGTGGTGGGGGTGCTCTCGGCACGTGGCAAGACCACCGATGAGCTCATCTCCATGGCCAACGAGGTTTCCACGGCCCCGGATCCCAGGGAGATGGACATGCTGCTGTCAACGGGCGAGCGGATCTCCTGCGCCCTGTGCGCGATGGCCATTCACGACCTCGGCCACCACGCGGTCTCCTTCACGGGCTCTCAGGCGGGGATCGTCACGGACACGTGGCACACGAAGGCACGCATCGTGGAGGTGCGCGCGGACCGCATCGAGCAGGCGCTCGCCGACGACAGGATCGTCCTCGTAGCGGGGTTTCAGGGGGTATCCACGGCGGCGGACGTGACCACGCTCGGCCGTGGTGGCTCTGACACCACGGCGGTCGCCGTGGCCGCCGCGCTGGGTGCGTCGGCGTGTGAGATCTACACCGATGTGGCTGGGGTCTTCAGCGCCGACCCGCGCATCGTGCCCGAGGCGCGCAAGCTCCCGCGTGTCTCCTTTGAGGAGATGCTGGAGATGTCCGCGTCGGGCGCAGGTGTCCTGCAGTTGCGATCGGTGGAGTACGCACGCAACCACGCCGTGCCCATCCACTGCCGCTCATCGTTTGAGGACGCCCCAGGCACCGTGGTGGACTCCGAAAGTGCGACGATGAAGCACATGGAGGAGCGACCGCTTGTCACTGGCGTCACCCACTCAACGTCGGAATCGATGGTTACGTTGCTTGGCGTGCAGCACGAGCCGGGGGCGGCTGCGCGCATCTTCGACGCGCTCGCGCTGGCCAACGTCAACGTGGACATGATCACGCAGAACGTGCCACTGTCGGCGGGTGGCAGCGCGGAGATCTCCTTCACCGTGTCCCACGACGACCTGCAGATGGCCACGGGCGCGCTCCAGCCACTGGCCGGCGGGCTGTTTGAAAGCCTGCGCGCGCAGGAGCAGATGGGCAAGGTTTCGATCGTGGGCGCAGGGATGCGCACGCACCCGGGGGTCGCCGCCAAGGTCTTTCGCGTGCTCACCGACGAGGGCATCAACATCGAGATGATCTCGACCTCGCCGATCAAGATCTCGTGCGTGATCGACCGCGGCCGGGTGGAGACTGCGGTGCGCGCCCTGCACGCGGCGTTCGAGCTGTCGGGCCCGGACACGGTCAGCGCGGAGGACCCGTTTACGGGCGCGGGCCTGTAGGCGCCGCGGCGTGCAGCGAAAGCTGCAAGGCCTCGAGCACCCGCACTACACGCAGCCCGCTGCGCCCGTCGGAACGCGGTGCAGTGCCGGTCCTGATGCAGTCCACGAAGTGTTCGCACTCCAAGCGCAAAGGCTCGGTGTTGGCGATCTGGGGGCTGCGGATGTCGCCGGAGCGCGCGAGGTACTCGCCCCACGAGCGGACGTCCTCGTCAAAGCCCTTGTCGTAGACGGTCACCTTGCCCTCAAGTGCCATGTCGTCAAACGTGGCCATGCGCCGCGAACCGACGATTGTCAGGCGGCGCTCCTTGTGCGGATCTAGCCAGGAGAGATGCAGATGCGCGGCGGCTCCGGATGCAAAGCGCATGTAACAGAAGACGACGTCCTCGACACCGGGTCGCACGTAGGACTCGCCGCGTGCAAAGCACTCCACGGGCTCCTCGTCGAGCAGCGCAAGCACCACTGAGACGTCGTGTGCCCCCAGGCTCCAGAGGGCGTTCTCGTCGGAGCGCAGCACGCCCAGGTTCAGGCGATTGCCGTAAAGGTAGTAAGGCGTGCCCAGCTCGCCGGAAGCGACGATCTGCTTGAGGCTCACGACCGCAGGGTGGTACTCCAGCAGGTGGCCGACCATCAGCAGCTTGCCGGCGTCCTCGGCGGCGTCGATGGCCCGTTGGGCGTCGACGACGGTTTGGGCCAGAGGTTTCTCGACGAAGCAGTGCTTGCCGGCTCGCAGCACTGTGACTGCCAGCGTCGCGTGGGTGGGCACGGGCGTGGCCAGGATCACGGCGTCGAGCTGCGGGTCGTCCAGCAGCTGTTGTATATCGGCGCTCATACGCGCTCCGGGAAACGTGGGCGCCCATCGCTGGCGGACCTCCTCGGATCCGTCGCACAGCCATGCCAGCTCGCAGCCGCTGATGGCCGCGAAGTTGCGCGCGAGGTTGGGCCCCCAATGCCCGAGTCCCACCACTCCGACCCGCACAGGCGTCTCGCTGGTGCTCACAGGACCCCTGGCCCTGCCAGCGTCGCAGCCAGCGCGTCGATCGCGTGCACGCAACGCTCGGCTGCATGTCCATCGCCGTAAAGCGCAGGCCGCTCGTTGGGGCGCTTGAGTGCGAGCGCGGTCATCACCGCCTCGCCGTCAAGGTCCACGAGCGTGTTCCAACCGTTGAGCACGGTCTCGACCCACTCGGTGCTGTCACGTAAGGTCAAACAGGGCACGCCCGCAAGGTACGCCTCCTTCTGGACGCCTCCGGAGTCGGTGAGCACTGCCCGTGCCTGGTAAACAAGTGCACTGAACGCGGCGTATGGCAGCGGCTCGATCAATCGCACGCCCGGTGTAGCGTCGAGTTCCTCCCAGAGTCCGGCAGCGTGCAGCCGCTCGCGCGTGCGCGGGTGCACGGGGAAGACGACGGGACCGAACGCGCCGTGGGCGCCCAGCGCCGCCACCAGCGCCACGAGCGCGCGCAAGCGCTCGGGGGGATCGACGTTCCCTGCGCGGTGGGCGGTGAGCAGCAGGAAGTCGCCGGCCTGGAGCTGCAGTGCGCCGAGCGCAGCGCCGTTTGCGGCGACGTGGGGCTGCCACTGCAGCGCGACATCCACCATCACGTCGCCGACGACTTCCACGGTGGTGCCGACACCGCCGAGCCCCTCGGCGGCAAGGTTTGCGGCTGCGGTCTCAGAGGGACAGAGCAGGAGCTCGGCGATGTGATCGACGAGCACGCGGTTCAGCTCCTCGGGCATGGTGCGGTCAAACGAGCGCATCCCGGCCTCGACGTGGATTACAGCTCGCCTCATCTGCGCTGCCACGAGCGCGCCGGCAAGCGTCGAGTTGGTGTCCCCGAATACGAGCACCGCTGCGGGGTCGGTCACGGCCACGATCGGCTCAAGCGCGCCGAGCATGCGCGCTGTCTGCGAGACGTTCGAGCCACCCGCGATTTCCAGTTCACGCTCCGGCCGCGGCAGGCCCAGCTCCTCGAAGAAGACGCGAGACAGCGCGTCATCGTGGTGTTGGCCGGTGTGGACGAGAACCTCGTCGTGATGCTCGCGGAGCTTGCCCGAGACCGCAGCGGCCTTGATGAACTGGGGCCTGTTGCCCACGACTGTGACGATGCGCACGGCCTCGGAGCCTAGCCGCGTGTCCGGCAGTGGTGGCGATCAGGCAGCGGAGGCGACCACAGCCGCCGACCAGTCGATCACGCTGGTGGGTTTGACGATGTGCCGGCCCAGACCCAATTCCGAGGGGCTGCAGCCGAGCGCGAGGCCGACGAGCTGGGGAAGGTGTAGTACGGGCATGCCCAGCTTGCGTCCCAGCAGCCCCTCGGCCAGTGGCTGTTGCATGTCCAGGTTGAGATGGCAGAGGGGACATGGGGTCACAAGGCAGTCGGCCTCGGCCTCAAGCGCATCGCCGAGGTGCCGGCCGGCCTGCGCCAGGGACGCCTCCTTGTTCATGGTGATGATGGGAAAGCCGCAGCACTTGCGGGCGCCGGCGTAGTCGGTGACAGTCCCGCCGAGGGCGTCGATGACCATCTCCAGGTAGTGATCGCGGGGGTTATGGGCGTCGATGCCAAGGCGGTGGCGGGGACGCACGATGTAGCAGCCGTAGAAGGGGCCGACACGCAGGTCGGTGAGGGGACGCTTGACGCGCCCACGCAGCTCGTCGAGTCCGATCTCCTCGACCAGCAGCCACAGGAAGTTCTTGTTGGTCAGCCCCTTCTCGTAGGTCAGCCCCTCGCCGGCGAGTGTCTCGTTGACGTGCTCGCGGTATGAGGCGTTGGCGTCCAGTCGCTCCTGGCACTCTCCCTGGGCGCCCTGGCAGGTGGAGCAGATGTTCATCATCAGCTCCGCCCCCTCGACCCCCTGTGCGAGCGCGAATGTACGCGCATTCAGCGTGTCGGCAAGCTCCTGGTTGTGCTCGGCGATGACCCCGGCGCCGCAACAGTTGGCGCGGTCGAGTTCCACGAGCTCGATGTCAAGCAGGGGCGCGACCTTTGCCATCGAGCCGTGCAGCTCAGGCGTAAAGCCGCGGCTGACGCACCCTGGCCAGTAGGCGACCTTCACTTGTCTGAGCCCTGCTCGGGAGTGGTAGTGCTGGGTTCCGACGCGTGGTGCTCGTCTTCGTCGTAACCGGTTACGTAGAGGTTGAGCTCGTAGCGCTCGGCGCGCTTGCTGTGGCTCTTGCCCTCGACCTTGTCGAAGATCGCACGCACGCTGTCCAGCGCGGGCTTTGGCAGCTTGTGGCCGAAGGCCGCGGTCTTCGGGTTGACCTTGCCCCGCAATAGGCCCTTGATGACCACTGGCAGCGAGGCGAGCAGCTCCTTGCCGGCGGCTGGGTGGAACTTGCCAAACCACGAATCCCCGCCATAGGAGCGAGGCAAAAGCTCGGCCTCGTGCAGCAGCCCGTAGCCACGGATGAGGCTCGTGAACGCCTCCTCGTGCCGGCGCCCGTTGTTGGGGTCTGTGATCTCGTGGTCTGAGCCGGCAAGGCGTCTCAAGCGCATGATCTGGCCCATCGGGTTGACCTCCTTGGGGCACGCTTGCACGCATTTGAAGCAATGGGTGCAGTCATAGATGCCCTGCGGGTCGTCGGCGAGGTCGTCCAGACGCTCGAAGTGCTGATCATCGCGGGGATCGCCGACGAAGCGGTAAGCCTTGGCGAGCGCGGCGGGGCCGATGAATCCGGGGTCAACCTCCATCGAGAGGCAGTCCGAGACGCACGCTCCGCATTGAATGCACGCCATCGTCTGGGTGACGTCAACCATGCTCTCGCGCTCGACGATGTACTCGCGCTCGGGCACTGGCTCGCGGTTGATCAGCCAGGGCGTAACCCGCTGGATCTTCTTCCAGTGCACGGCATCCATATCCACGATCAGATCCTTGATCACAGGCATGTTGCCCATCGGCTCGACCACGATCACGCCGTCGGTTCCGGCGGCAATCGCCGCCTCGCGCGCGTGATCGAGATGAGTGTTGCAGGCCAATCCGGGCTCGCCGTTGATACGCACTCCGCAGGAACCGCAGATTGCCGCCCGGCAGGAACAGCGGATACCGATGGAGCCGTCAACGCGGGCCTTGGTCTGAAGGATTCCCTCCAGCACCGAGTGGTGCTCCTCGAGATCCACGGTGTGTTGCTCCCAGTGGGCGGCCTCCCCGGACTCTGGGTCAAAGCGACGCAGTCTCAGCTGGAACTCGGCCATGGTCTCAGTATGTCCTGACCTCGGGTTGCCACTGGGTGACAGTGACGTCGGAATAGCTCACGTCAGGACCATCATCGCTGATCGTGAGCTCGATGTGCTTGATCCACTCCTCGTCGTTGCGGTCGGGGTAATCGGTGCGAAACTGGGCACCCCGGGACTCCTTGCGCTCCAGCGCGCCCACGACGGTGGCCTCTGCGCAGTCGAGCATGTAGGACAGCTCGATCGCGCCAAGCACGTCCTGATTGAAAACCGTGCCGCGGTCGTCGATGTGCGCGGTCTTGGCCTCCTCGCGTAGCCGCTTCACCGTCTGAAGGGCCGTGCTCAGGCCGTCCTCGTCGCGGTACACGGCCACGTGCTTGTTCATCGTCTCTCCCAGCTCGGCCTTGATCTCCGAGATTCGCCTGCCGGCACCGGCGGGGCGTGCGAGGATCGCGGAGATCATCGCCTCCTGATCGAGCACGTGCGAGTGGGCGACGCTGGGCATTGGCATGGCCGCTGCACGCTTGGCCGCGTGGACGCCCGCCCGCCGGCCGAAGATGAGCGTGTCAAGCAGCGAGTTGGCGCCCAGGCGGTTGCCGCCGTGCACGGATACGCAGGCCACCTCACCCGCGGCATACAGGCCCTCGATCGGGGTGGCGCCGTGGATGTCAGTCTTGACTCCGCCCATGATGTAGTGCTGTCCGGGGCGGATCATGATCGGTTCGGTCGTGATGTCGACCCCCGCGAAGTCTCTGCCGACGTTGACGATCTCGCGCAGTGCCTCCAGAATGCGCTTGCGGGGCACCTGCGTGATATCGAGGTAGATCCCGTCCTTGGATGGACCCACGCCCCGTCCCTCCAGGATCTCGGTCTGCTCGGCACGCGAGACAACATCGCGGGAGGCCAGCTCGCGCTTGTTGGGGGCGTAGCGTTCCATGAAGCGCTCGCCGTCTGAGTTCAGCAGGATGGCGCCCTCGCCGCGGGCTCCCTCGGTTATCAGCAGGCCGTTCTCGACGAGCGTAGTGGGGTGGTACTGCACCATCTCCATGTCCATCAGCGGCGCGCCCAGGCGATAGGCGAGCGCGATGCCGTCGCCGGTGACAATGAGCCCGTTGGTGGTGGGGTGGTAGACCTGGCCGGCGCCGCCACACGCCAGGATCACGTTCTTGGCGGTGAAGGCCTCCACGCGTCCCGTACGCACATCGCGCGCGATCGCGCCACAGCAGCAGCCGGCGTCATCGCGAACGAGGTCCGTCACGAACCACTCCTCGTAGCGATCGACCTGCTTGCCGTGCTTGAGCAGCTGCTCGTAGAGCACATGCAGGATCGCCTGACCGGTGATGTCCGCCACATACGCGGTGCGGTTCATGGATGCGCCGCCGAATGCGCGCAGGTCCAGTTCCCCGCGCTCGTTGCGGTGGAAAGTGACGCCGATGTGCTCGAGGTGCATGACCTCCGCGGGTGCCTCCGAGCACATGACCTCGATGGCATCCTGGTCGCCGAGGTAGTCCGAGCCCTTGACCGTGTCGTACGCGTGCGAGCGCCAGTCATCGGACGGGTCGATCGCGGCGTTGATCCCTCCCGCGGCAGCCACAGAGTGCGAGCGCACAGGGTGCACCTTGCTCATCACAGCGACGTTGGCACCCTCCTGGGCCGCCGCCAAGGCCGCCCGCTGGCCGGCGAGCCCGGCGCCGAGGATGAGGACGTCATGTGCCGGCATCGGCCCAACTCTATAGCTCAGGCGGCGCGGTCCGCGTGAAGCGCGCACAAGCGACGCAAGCGCGCGCGCCGACGCTCAGACGGCGTCGAAGCTACTGCCCGGAGGCCACTCTCAGTGCATTGCGGATTTGCGCGAGCGTGACAACCCCGCGCAGCACCCCGTCACCGTCGACCGCTACCACGCCACCCCAGCGACCGAGCACGTCGGAGCGAAGCACCGTCTCCAGCGGCTCGTCTTCACCGATCCGCATGGGCAGCTCGCTGTCGCCATCGAGCACCTCGCTGACGACCAGCGCGGGCCGACCGGCGGCGATTTCGGCGTCCAGCCGGTCCGAGCGCACGACGCCCAAGAAATGGCGGGCGCCGTCGACGACGGCAAACCAAGGCCGTCGATATCGGGCGAAGAACTGTTCGTGGGCATCGAGCAGGCGCAACTCACCCGGGATCACCTCGGGCTCACGGTCCATGATGTCGCCCACGGTAAGGCGCTCGATCCTCTGGCCGACGGAGCCTTGAAGCACTGCCGCGCCGCCGCTCTGGTAGATGAACACAGCGAACAACAACAGCAAAACTGCGGTGACCTCCAACCCGGGACGGCTGAGGGCGTAGAGCGCGCAGATCCCCAGAGCAAACGCAACCCCTTGGCTGATCCGGCCGGTCACCCGTGCCGCTGCGTTGCGGTCACCGGTGAGCTTCCAGATGATCGCCTGTGTCATCTGCGACCCGTCCAGGGGATATCCGGGCAGCAGATTGATTGCCAGCACGAACAGGTTCAGCAGGAGCATCAGGCCGAGCCAGAGCATGACCGGGCTGATATGGCCGGTTTCGCCGTTGGCAAACGCAACCAGCTGGTGGCCGCGGGCGAGAGCTTCACCGGCGATGATGGTGATTCCGACGAGCGAAAGGGTCACAGCGGGGCCGGCGGCGGCGACGCGAAACTGAGCGCCTGGGCCCTGGGGCGAGCCGGTGGTTCGCGTGACGCCGCCAAGCGCCCACAACTCAATGCCCAGAACCTGCATACCGTTGCGCCGGGCCACGAGCGCGTGACCGAGCTCGTGTAGGACCAGCGACGCGAAGAACGAGAACACACTCGCGACGGTCACGATGTACGTGGTTGCATACGACCCTCCAAGGGCTTCGTGGAAGTAGCCGTTGAAGATGAAGATGTAGATGAACAGGACCAGAAACCAGCTCATCCCCACGCCGATGCGGATGCCAAAGATGCGCGCGAGCTGAATCGTGGGGCGGACGGGCATGTTCACCTGTTCAATGTTAGGGCCGTCGGCCCGGCGCTACGCCGGGATGCGGTGGCGCTCGATGATGGCGCCGAAGTCGCAACTGGCGGGCAGTGTGCCGTACTCGAGGCCGCCTTCGCCACCGAGCCGCGATGCGCAGAAGGCATCGGCGACGGCAGCGGGGGCGTGCCGCACGAGCAAGGACGCCTCCAGTGCCAGTGCCATACGTTCGGTGATGGCGCGCGCGCGGGCCTCCAGGCCATGGGCGCGGCCGGGACCGGCGCCTGTGAGTTCGTCGCTGAGCCTGGCCACGTGTGCGTCGAGGCGCTTGTCGGCGCCCGCCCCCTCGCGCACCTCTGCCAAAAATACGTCGCGCGCTTGCGGCGAGCGGGCCAGTGCGCGCAGCACATCCAGCGCCATCACATTGCCGGCTCCCTCCCAGATCGACATCAGCGGCGCCTCGCGGTAAAGGCGCGGCATGCCGGAGTCCTCGACGTAACCGTTTCCGCCAAAACACTCCATGGCCTCGAAAGCATGGTTGGGAGCCCGTTTGCACACCCAGTACTTGGCCACGGCGGTGGCCAAACGCTTGAACAGCTCGGCCTCCTCGACGCCGGCTTCGGCGTCGTCGTAGGCGCGTGCCAGGCGCATCGCAAGCGCGGTTGAAGCCTCGGACTCCACACACAGATCGGCGAGCACGTTGCGCATCAGCGGCTGGTCTGCGAGCAGTGCCCCGAAGGCGCTGCGGTGAGCGGCGTGGTGCGTGGCCTGGGCAACACCGAGCCGCATCATTGCGGTCGCGCCAAGGGTGCAGTCCAGCCGCGTGTGGGCAACCATCTCGATGATCGTCGCGACACCCCGTCCCGGCTCGCCCAACATTTGCGCCCAAGCGCCGTCCAGCTCAATCTCGCTGGACGCGTTTGAGCGGTTGCCGAGCTTGTTCTTCAAGCGCTGGATATGAAAGGCGTTGCGCGTCGAGTCCGGCAGAATCCGCGGCAGCACAAAGCACGACAGGCCCTCCGGCGCTTGGGCGAGCACGAGGAACAGGTCGCACATTGGCGCCGAGCAGAACCACTTGTGGCCTGTCAGCTCGTACTCCGCCCCGGGGCCGGCCAGGGCCGGTCCCAGGCCGAAGCGGGCCAGTGGCTGGGCCACGGTCGTGTTTGCGCGCACATCCGAGCCGCCCTGCTTCTCGGTCATCGCCATGCCCGCGAGCGCGCTGCCCTTGTCGGTGGCCCGCACCAGCGCGGGCTCATACGACGTGGCCGTGACCAGCGGCTCCCACTGGGCCGCAAGCTCGGGCGTCGAGCGCAGCGCCGGCACGGCGGCAAAGGTCATCGTGGTGGGGCACGCGAACCCCGCCTCGGCTTGCATGGTGGTCATGTACATCGCGGCCCGCGCCACGTGTCGTCCGGGCTGCTGTGAGCGCCAGGGCAGCGAGTGCAGTTCGTGTTCGACCGAAAGGGCCATGAGCCGATGCCACGCCGGGTGAAACTCGACTTCGTCGATGCGGTTGCCGTAGCGGTCGTGGGTGTGCAGTACGGGCGTGTTCTCGTTGGCTTCAAATCCCCACCGCAACGGCTCGCCGCCGACGATACGTCCCAGGGTGGTGGCCCGCTCGGCGATCCAGGGCGCACCTTCGCGGACCGTCGCCTCGACCAGTGGTTGGTTGCCCGAAAACAGATCCGCGCCCACGAGTTCAGGCGCCTGGTTGAAAACGGTATGGGTCCGCCTCAAAGCCGCGGCTGCTACCTCGGGCCGGGGGGTGACGGCCATAGCTGACAGTGAAGCACACGCGCGCTATAGGATCTGACGCACATGGCCCACGCGGTGACTCTCATACCTGGTGACGGCACTGGCCCGGAACTGGCCGAGGCGACACGCGTGGTGCTTGAGGCCACGGGCGTGCAGTTCGACTGGGACCTGCAGCAGGCGGGCATTGACGAGTACGAGGCTCATGGCAACCCCTTCCCCGAGGCCACCCTGGAGTCGCTGCTGCGGACGCAGGTGGGGATCAAGGGTCCGACCACGACCCCCGTCGGCTCCGGCTTTCGCTCGGTCAACGTGCTGTTGCGCAAGGAGCTCGACCTCTACTCGTGCATTCGGCCATGCAAGAGCTACGAGGGTGTGCGCACGCGTTACCCGGAGACCGACCTGGTGATCGTGCGCGAGAACACCGAGGATCTGTACGCGGGCATCGAGTTCGAGCAGGGCACGCCCGAGAACGCCAGGGTGCGTGCCCTGCTTGCTGAACTGGGTAGCACCGTGCGTGAGGACTCCGGGATCTCGATCAAGCCGATCTCGATCTTTGGCACAGAACGCATCGTGGAGTCGGCCTTTGACTACGCCAAACGCTACGGACGCTCCAAGGTGACGGCGGTGCACAAGGCCAACATCATGAAATTCACCGACGGTCTGTTTTTGCACGTCGCGCGTGACGTCGCCGCACGTCACCCGGAGATCGCCTTCGAAGACCGCATCGTCGACAACCTTTGCAACCAGCTTGTCTCACGGCCGGAGGAGTACGACGTGCTTGTGCTCCCAAATCTCTACGGGGACATCGTCTCGGACCTGGCTGCGGGGATGATCGGCGGCCTGGGCATGGCGCCGGGTGCCAACATCGGCGCCAAGTCGGCTGTCTTTGAGGCAACGCACGGCTCGGCGCCCAAGTACAAGGGACTCAACCAGGTCAACCCCACTGCGCTCATGCTCTCCGGCGTGATGATGTTGCGTCACCTCGGCGAGGAGGATGCGGCAATCCGGATGGAGAATGCCATTGCCTCGGTCATCCGCACCGGCGACAAGGTCACCTACGACCTCAAGGCGCGCCGTGACGACCCAACCGCCGTGGGCACAATTGAGTATGCCCATGCAGTAATTGAGGAGATGAATTCATGAACAGTATGACCAGCGCACCTGTACGAGTGGCTGTAACGGGAGCAGCGGGACAGATCGGTTACGCGCTTTTGTTCCGGATTGCAAGTGGCGAGATGCTTGGCCCGGACACGCCGGTCGAGTTGCGGCTGCTGGAGATTCCGCAGGCGGTCTCGGCCGCCGAGGGGACTGCCATGGAGCTCGTAGACGGCGCGTTTCCCCTGCTCACTGCAATCGAGGTCACCGACGATCCCAACCTCGCCTTTGACGGTGTGAACGTGGCGCTGCTCGTCGGCGCTAGGCCACGCACAAAGGGCATGGAGCGAAGCGACCTGCTTGAGGCCAACGGTGGCATTTTCAAGCCCCAAGGCCAGGCGCTGAACGCACACGCGGCCTCCGATGTGAAGGTGCTCGTGGTGGGCAACCCCGCCAACACCAACTGCCTGATTGCGCTCAGCAACGCTCCAGATATTCCACAGGAGCGTTTTACGGCGATGATGCGACTCGACCACAACCGTGCGCAGGCGATGGTGGCAAGCAAGCTCGCCGTACCTGTGGCCGAGGTGACCAATATGACCGTCTGGGGCAACCACTCCACGACGCAGTTCCCTGATACCTCTCACGCCAAGGTCGCGGGCAAGCCGGCTGAAGAGGTGATCGACGATGCAGCGTGGATCGCAAACGACTTCATCCCCGCTGTACAGACGCGCGGAGCCGCGGTGATCGAGGCCCGGGGTGCTTCCAGCGCAGCCTCGGCCGCCAACGCCGCGATCGTTCACATCCGCGATTGGCACCTGGGTACACCGGCCAACGACTGGGTCTCGATGGGTGTGCCGTCGGACTCTTCCTACGGTGTGCCAACGGGGCTCGTGTCCGGGTTTCCGTGCACGTGCACCGATGGCGATTGGTCGATCGTGCAAGGGCTCGACATCGACGACAATGCGCGTGCGCGCATTGATGCTAGTGCCGCGGAGCTCGCGCAGGAGCGCGACGCGGTCCAGCAGATGGGCCTGATCTAGCCCCGTTTCACCAGCTGGCGCAGTTGCCGGCCGGCGCTCGTCCAGCCGGCGCTGGTGCCGGCGTGGGATCTGCTGCCAAAGGGCCACCAGCGCATGCCGCTGATGACCCTTTGGCGAGCCAGTGCCTAAGCGGCTTTGGCGTACCAGGTCCGCCCACTCTTGCGGACCTTGCCTTCCTTCTGCAATCCGGGCAGTACGCGGTACAGATAGTTCTGCTTGATACCCATCTTGGAGGCCAGCTCGGGGATGGTGATCCCCTTCGGCTGTGCCTGCACCAGCTCTAGCGTCTGAGCGGCGCGTGCGCCGCTGCCCCTGCGTCGACCGGGACGACGGCCCGTCGAGCGCGGCGCCGTGGAGGGCGCGGCTGCGGCTGCCGTGCCGGCGGCGCTGGGAGTGCTGGTGGCCTTGGCCTTGCGGCGCGTTGTCGCTACTGCGGCACGTTTGGTTGTGCGTGAGCCGCGCGGGCGACCGGGACCGCGGCGGACGGGCGCCGTCGCATCTGCTGCGCTCGCGCTCGCGCTCGTCAACCCGGCCAGTGCCGCCACTGCGGCCTCGAGTCGCTGGAACTCATCAACCAGCGGCTTGAGCTCGTGCAGCCGCTTCGTGATCTCAGCGCGCTTTTGGTCCAGAAAATCAGTCACCTTGGAGCATCCTCTCCTCGAAGTAATTAGGAGGTAATCCGCACGAGCCGACGGTATACGGTGGCGTCGCGCAGGGGAAAGGCCATGGAAGCCAATCCACTTTGTGTGCACACACTAGCGCATACTGCGATTTAGCCGGTGTGTGTACTGGATTTTTGCGGACGCTATGCCGGCCGCTCGAGCAGTGCGCTTAAGCGCGTCAATGTGAGCTTGGCCTCGCGCTCCGGGATGCCCCCAACCAGTGCCCTTGATGCAAGCGCACCAATGATCCCAAGGGGCGCCCGAAACTCATTGCGATAATCGAAGCGCGCGCCACTGGATGTAGGTGAGATGTGGTATTCGGTGCGGGCACTGGAGCGGGCTGGCCCGTGTCCGTCCCAGACGGCCAACTCGTTTGCCCGACACTTGACCAGCCGCCAGCGCACGTCGATGTTGACGCCGCGCAGATGAAGCATCTGCTCCATCTGAAATCCCTCGTGTGGAGGACCGGGGTCGGCATCCACGAGGCGTCGGTGAATTGTGACCCAATCGCCGAGGCGGCGGGGGTCCATGATCACGTCCCAGATCTGTTGCGGGGAAGCGGCGATGTCGATTGAAGCGGTGACCAGGCTCATCGTTGTTTGCGGTGGTGGCTCAAACGGGTGCGGCGTTGGGGATTGTGGCTCGCGGGGTGTTGCGTCGCTTGGCCCTAGCGCGCGGCAAGTGGCTCCACGGCCTCCCATTCACGCAAGGCGTGCTCCAATGCGCTGCCAAACGGGTGCAGTTCCACGCCAAGAGTTTGGGCGGCGTCAGTTGCAGGCCTCGACGGCAGCAGGTCGCCCCGGAGCCCTTCCATCAATGACAGGGTGAGCGCGGGGTCCTCACCGGTGATCGCCGCCGCGACCCGGGCACTCAGGGAAGTGCCAGTTATGCGGACAGGCAGTTGCACTCTGCGTACGAGCATGCAATCCGCAATTCGTTGCAACATCTCGCCGTAGGAGACCACGTCGGGGCCGGCCACGTCCATCACCGTGCCGCCGGGCAGCTGCACGGCGGCGGCGCTCGCGAGCATGGCTGTGAGGTCGCGACCGTCAATCGGTTGCGTGCGGTAAAGGCGCCATGGCGGAAGGGCGAGCACGGGCAGGCGCTCGACTAGGCGCACAAGCAGGCGAAAGGAGCGCGAGCGCGCAGCGATCACGATTGACGCACGCAAGGCCAATGAGTCCTCAACGGCGTCGAGCAGGATCCGCTCCACGTCATAGCGCGACGCGAGGTGGCGCGACGGTGACCATTGATTGGGTACCAGCCCACCGAGATAGATAATGCGTCTGGTGCCCGCTTGCCGAGCGGCGCGCGCAAAGCGCGTCGCCGCATAGCGCTCGCGCTCAAGCAGCGAATGGGACTGGGGTCCGGCGGCGCGCGATCCGCTCCGCCGGCGGGGACTCTCCATCGAATGCACCAGGTAGTAGGCAACCTCGACGCCGGCCAGGGCCGGCGCAAGTCCCTCCCCTGTCAGCAGGTCGCCGCGGACCACCTCGAGCCCGAGTAGAGCTTTCCCGAGTCCGTCTGCCCTGCCGGCGTCCACGGCCTCTTGATCAAGCCCGCTCGCAGCGGGCCCAATGGCTCCTTCGCGCATCAACTGCGACGTCAGTGCCGTGCGAGCGCTCTGGGGGTCGCGTGCGAACGCGCGCACATCATGCCCGCCACCAATCAGCCGTGGAATGAGCATGGCACCTGCGAAGCCGCTGGCTCCAGTGACCAGGATGCGCATGTGCTCACCATAATCCGAGCGGCGTGCAAACAGGTTCAGACCTCCAGCGAGCGTGACCGGTCAAGCGTCCGTGAGGCCCGTCGGCAACTCGCGGCCTCCAGCGCGTTGTGACGTCGCTGTCGTCGGCGCGGGCATCCTCGGGTTGGCGGTGGCTCGCGAGCTTGTGCGCCGGCGCCCGGCCGCTTCGGTGTGCGTATTGGAGCGCGAGCAAGGTATAGCTGCGCACCAGAGCTCGCACAACTCTGGGGTCATCCATGCGGGCATCTACTATGCGCCGGGTTCGCTGAAGGCACGCCTGTGCGTTGCGGGGGCCAATCAGCTCTACGCGTACTGCGAGCAGCGCGGCATTCCTTACGCGCGCTGCGGCAAGCTGATAGTCGCTGTCAAGAACTCCGAGCTCGCCGGCCTGGACGAGCTCGAGCGGCGTGGGCGGGCCAACGGCGTTGCGGGCCTGCGCCGCGTCGACGCTGCCGGCATGCGCAAGATCGAGCCCCACTGCCGGGGTGTGGCCGGCTTGCACTCACCGAATACGGGGGTGGTGGACTTTGCCGTGGTGGCCGCGGCGTTTGCCGAGGATCTGTTGCAAGCCGGCGGCACGCTGGTGACGGCGTGTCAGGTTCATGGTGTGCAGGGGGCCACTCGCAGCGTCCGCCTCAAGCATGCCCACGGCGTCACCGAAGCTACCCACGCGATCTTCTGCGGCGGTGCGTGGGCGGACCGGCTGGCAGTGCTTGGCGGCGCCGATCCGGACCCCAGGATCGTTCCCTTCCGCGGCGCGTACTTGCGTTTGGTCCCCGCACGCGCGGCGCTCGTAAGGGCGCTCATCTATCCCGTCCCCGACCCGTCGCTGCCGTTTCTGGGTGTGCATCTGACGCGACACATCGACGGCGGGGTCACGCTTGGACCAAGTGCGCTGCCCGCGGGCGCACGTGACGCCTACCGTCTTTCCACGGTGCGTGCGCGCGACCTGCGGGAGACGCTCACGTGGCCCGGGTCGTGGAGGATGGCAAGGCACTTCTGGCGCCACGGCCTGACGGAGATTCGCCATGCTGCGCTGCCCGGGTCGATGGTGCACGCGGCCGGCGTCTACATCCCGGAGCTGGGGCTCCGGGATGCCCAGCCCGCCTTTGCAGGCGTGCGTGCGCAGGCTGTCGATCGGCGAGGGCGGCTGCTGGATGACTTCGCGTTCTCGATCACGGGGCGGGCACTGCACGTCCGCAATGCGCCCTCGCCTGGCGCTAGTGCCTCGTTGGCCGTCGCCGGCCACATCGTCGATCAGGCGGCCCAAGCGTTCGCCTGGTGAGGCCAGGATCGGCACACCGAGCATTTCCGTGGCATTTGCGGAATGCCTCGCAGTGGGGGTCTTGAGCGCGGCTGCGCGGGGTGCTTTGATGCCCACCTCGCCTTCGCAGTGCTTCTCCGCCAAACCAGCCGGCGGAGGCCATGGGGGTCCAATATCGAGCTCAGAGGGAGTTACGTGCCGAGCAAGCCGTCCAAGCGCGCTGCGCGAAAAGTGACCTGTGAGGACTGTTACTTCAAACGCAACCTGCTGTGCGCACTGCAACTGCCCGAGCCGTGCCCGACGTTTCGGCCCAACGCTGCGCAGCTGCGGCCGCCGCAACAGCTTCGCTTCGTGTTCCGCCAGGAGCACAGGGCGCGCAGCGCCTGGGCCTTTCCCAGCGCTCAAGAGCAAGCTGCGCTGTACTCCTCCTGATGTCCGCCGGCGGCGCTTGCAGCGGACGGCGATCAGCCGGCTCGCAGTCGCTTGCGTGAGCGGCTGCGCCCGGGGTGGGCGCCCCCACGGGTTTGGGGGAGTCGGATCTGTGGGAGTCGTATAGTCAAAGGCCCAAGCAATCTACGTCTGGTGGTGTGCAATGGCACAAAAGAAGGACAATTTCAGTACGTTCGCGGGAGCAGCTGCGGCGGCCCGCGAGAACCCGTATCTGCAGCGCTTAATCGAAGACGGCGAGCTGCGGAACACGCTGCTTGCCGCCTACGGTGCAGCACGCAGCGCATATGGACACCTCAACAACGGCAAGCCGGCGGCCAAGGCGCTTTTTGAGGACCGCAAGGTCCAGGAGGAGCTAGCCCGGGCTGCAACTGCGTTGCGGGACGCAACGACGGCTCTGCGTGACGGCCCGGTGGCTGCTGCGCAGGCAAAGCCGAAGCGGCGCAAGCGTCGCGCTCGGCGTTCGCTGACGCTCGTAATCGTCGGCGGCGCGCTGGCGCTCGTGTTGAGCAAGGACCTGCGCTCGAAGGTGCTGGATCTCGTGTTCGGTTCCGAGGAGGAGTTCACATACTCCTCGGCCACCGCTCCGCCAACCCCCGCGCCTGCCGCTCCAGCGGCGGTCTAGGGCGCGTTGGCGGCCGCTGAGTGCGGCCGCGACCGGCGACGGCAGGGATGGGCCATTGGCAATCTTATAATGGGATTGTCAATGCCCATCTACGAGTACCGGCGACCTGACGGCACCACCTTCGAAGTCATCCAGTCCTTCAGTGACGAGGCTTTGACGCACGACCCCGAGACGGGCGTGAAGGTGCACCGCGTGCTGCACGCGCCGGCGGTGCACTTCAAGGGCAGCGGCTTCTACAACACCGACTACGGCACACGCAAGCGTCAGCGCGAGATGACGTCGCAGCAGGACAACGCTTCCTCCTCGTCGGACGCGCCGGCAAAGGACGACAAGGGGGCCTCCGACAAGGGCTCGTCGGCGGATGGGGCTGCTGCGAGCGCGGGCAGCGGCGCCCCCGGCGCTGGCACCACGAGCTCGTCATCGGACAGCTCCAGCGGCTCCACCGGCGGCAGCGGTTCGGCTGACGCCAAGACAGGCGCGGCCGGCGACGGCGGAGGCGCCGGTTCCAAGGCGGCCAATACCTCCAAGCGTTCCTCGTCGCGCTCCAAGCCGGTCCCCGCGTCGACCAAGTAAGCCCGGCCCCCAGGCCCGCTTATAGTTGGCCGGTGAGCGGCGAGTGTGTGATCGGGGTCGATCTGGGTGGCACGAAGATCTTGGCTGGGGCGATCGATGGGGATCTCCGTGTCCACAGCCGCGCGCAGCGGGCCGTTGGGTCTGAGGACCAGGAGGGCGTTCTTGAGAGTGTGGTCTCCGTAGTTGAGGACGTCCGCGCGGGCACTTCCATGGAAGTGCACGCTGTGGGCCTCGGCGTGCCCTGCCTGTTGGATTCCGACCGCGGGACCGCTGTGATGGCTGTCAACCTGCCCTGGGAGGAGCTCGACGTGCGCTCGCTCATGAGCGAGCGCACGGGGTTGCCGGCGTTCGTTGACAACGACGCCAACCTGGCGCTGCTGGCCGAGCACCGCGCGGGAGCCGCCGCTGGAGCGCGTCACGCGGCGATGCTCACCGTGGGCACGGGTATCGGCGGGGCGCTGCTGTTCAATGGCGCGCTCTACCGCGGCGCGCGCGGCGCCGCCGGCGAGCTGGGTCACATGGTCGTGGATGCCGACGGACCCCCGTGCCAGGGCAACTGCCCCAACCACGGCTGCCTGGAGAGCGTTGCCTCAGGCACGGCGCTTGCGCGCGAAGCACTGCGCGTCGCGCGCTCGACGCCGGACTGCGGACTTGGTCGCGCGCTCCAGGACGGCCGCACGATTACGGGAGCGCTCGTAACTGAATTGGCACACGACGGCGATACGGCCGCGCGCGACGTGGTTGCGCTGATAGGCACCCGCCTGGGCGTGGGCATCGCCAACCTCGTGAATATGCTCAACCCGGACGTGGTGGTGGTGGGGGGAGGTGTGATCGGTGCCGGCGAGCTTCTGCTTGCGCCGGCGCGTGACGTGGTGGCTGCACGAGCGCTACCACCGTCACGCGAGCAGGCCCGCATCGTACGCGCCCATTTTGGGTCCGAGGCGGGCATGGTGGGCGCAGGCGCGCTTGCGCTGGAAGGGTTGGGGGCGGCTTCTCCGTGGCCGAGCGCGTGAGCGCTGCGCGCGGCGCGCTGTTTGTGTGCCCGACGCCCATAGGCAATCTCGAAGACGTGACCTTGCGGGTACTGCGTGTGCTCGCGGAGGCCGATGTGGTTGCTTGCGAGGACAAGCGTCGTACGCCGGTGCTGCTGGAGCGTCACGGCATTCGGGCGCGGGAGCTTGTCTCCTACCACGAGCACAACGAACGCAGCCGCAGCGCGGAGCTCGTGGAGCGCATGCGCGCTGGGGCGACTGTGGCGCTGGTCAGTGACGCCGGCATGCCCGTGGTCTCCGATCCAGGTTTTGTGCTCGTGCGGGAGTGCCTGACAGCGGGGGTGCGTGTTGAGGTGCTGCCAGGTGCAAGCTCAGTGCCCGTGGCGCTCGTGGCCTCGGGACTGCCGGCCGCGCAGTGGTGCTTTGTCGGCTTTCTGCCGCGCAAGCGGGGCCAGCGTGAACGACTGCTGGCGCAAGCTGCGCACACGCTTGTGGCGCTGGAGTCGCCCAAGCGACTGCCGACAACGCTGGAGATGCTTGCTGCACTTGACCCCACCCGCCCCGTGGCGGTGTGCCGCGAGCTCACCAAGCTCCACGAGGAAGTCATGCGGGGATCGGCGAGATCACTTGCGGCGCATTACCGTGGGCATGCCCCGCTGGGCGAGGTTGTGCTCGTGATTGGCGCGGCGCAGATCCCGGCGCGCGTGCGTGAGTCCCGCGGGGCGCCCACGCGCATCGAGGCCGACGGCTCCGAAATCCGACACACGGCGCAAAGCACGCATAATCAGCCACGCCCGTGACCTTCTACATCACGACGCCGATCTACTACGTCAACGCGGCTCCGCATCTGGGGCACGCGTACACCACGATCGCCGCCGATGTCATGGCTCGTCATCACCGTCAACGCGGCGAGGAGGTGTTCTTTTTGACTGGCACGGACGAGCATGGCGAGCCGGTGGCCGACGCGGCGCATGCGCTCGGTATCGAGCCACAACAGCTCGCCGATCGCAACGCGGCGCGGTTTGAGGCGTTGCTGCCGTTGCTCGAGGCGACGAACGACTTCTTCATCCGCACCACGGACGCTGCGCACGAAGCGCGCGTACAGAGCGTGCTTGCGCGCGTCCGTGACAACGGGTTCGTCTACCAGGGGACCTACGAAGGCTGGTACTGCCCGCGGTGCGCCGACTTCAAGCCCGAGAACGAGATCGACCCGGGCAACCTCTGCCCGATCCATCACGTTGAGCTCACACGTGAGCAGGAGGACAGCTACTTCTTCAAGCTCTCGGCATTCCAGGAGCGACTGGAAAGCCTTTATGCCGAACGCGAGGACTTCGTGGCCCCGCGCAGCCGCTACAACGAGGCGCTCTCCTTTATCCGTTCGGGCCTGCGTGATGTTCCTCTGACGCGCCACCGGCTCACCTGGGGTGTGCAGGTGCCGTGGGATCACGACCACGTCTTCTACGTCTGGTTTGACGCGCTTTTGAACTACTACACGGCGCTCTCGTACGCGCGCGAGGGGCAGGATCTGACCGACGCGACATGGCCCCCGGACTACCACCTCATCGCCAAGGACATCTTGCGCTTTCATGCCGTCTACTGGCCGGCGCTGTTGATGGCGGCCGAGCTCGAGTTGCCGGAGCACATCTTCGTCCACGGCTACCTGCTGATGGAAGGGGAGAAGATGAGCAAATCGCTGGGCAACGTGCTCGACCCCGTCGCCGTGATCGAGCGCTTCGGCGCTGACGCATTGCGTTTCTATCTCTTGCGCGAGGTGCCCTTTGGACAGGACGGGACCGTGTCGACGCTGGCGTTTGAGACCCGCTACGAGGCGGAGCTGGCCAACGATCTTGGCAACCTCGCAAGTCGCACGATTGGGATGTTGACGCGCTACCGCGACGGCGTCGTGTCCTCATCCGAGCTCGATACCTCACTCGCGGCCGAGTTCGCGGGGCTGCCGCAGCGCGTGGCGGCACACTTCGACCGCGCTGAGCTGACCCTTGGGCTGGAGGAGATCTGGCAGCGAGTGCGACGCTTGAACCGCTACGTCGAGGAGCAGACGCCGTGGCGGCTGGCCTCGGAGCCGGACCGCCAAGGGGACCTGGATCGCGTGCTGGCGAGTCTCGCTGAGGGCTTGCGCTCGGTCACGGTCCTGCTGTGGCCCTACCTGCCCGGTTCATGCGAGCGCCTGCTGGCTGCGCTGGGCGCGCCCGAGCTGTCGTTGGCGGACGCCATGTTTGGCGCAGGAGGGATCGGGCGCGTGGCGCCGATTGGGCCGCTCTTTCCCAAGGAGGCTGCGCCAAGCGATGATTGACAGCCATACCCATCTGGATCTTTGCGCCGATGGAGATGTGGCGATGATGGCCGACCTGGTTGAGGCAGCGGACGCGGCCGGCGTGCGGCGGATGCTCACGGTAGGCATCGACGGCGCCTCCTGCCGCGCGGCGCTGGGTGCCGCCGAAACATTCCCGCAGGTGTATGCGGCGATCGGTCGTCACCCCAACGAGGCCACCGGCTTCGACGACACCGATCTTGCTGAACTGCGCGCGTTGGCGGGCCATGAGCGCTGCCTGGCGATCGGCGAGACCGGTCTGGACTTCTACCGCGAGGGTGCCCCTCAGGATGACCAGGAACGGGCGTTCGCTGCGCAGATTGCGCTCGCCAAGGAGCTGGAAAAGCCGCTGGTGATCCACACTCGCGCCGCCGCGCAGCGCACGATCGAGATGCTGCGCGCCGAAGCAGGGGGGCTGGAGGTGATTCTGCACTGTTTCTCGATACCTGAACAGCTCCAGCAGTGCCTCCAGGAGGGGTGGTGGATCTCGTTTGCGGGCAACGTCACCTACGCGAGCGCGTCCGATCTGGCCGCTGCAGCGGAGAAGGTTCCCGACGAGCGGCTGCTGGTGGAGACTGACGCGCCGTATCTGTCACCGCGGCCGGTGCGGGGCAAGCCAAACCAACCGGCATTCGTGACACACACAGCCGCGTTCTTGGCGCAGCGGCGGGGTGTGGATGTGGGCGAGCTTGGAGCCCTCGTCGACCGTAATGCGGCGCGGCTTTTCGGCTGGTGACGGGCACTTTCGGAGAGCCCGCGCTAACGAGCACGGGGCGGATGCGCCGCTTCAGCGTTCGCCCCAACCGCGAGCTGGGGCAGAACTTCCTCGTGGACCCGAACATCCTTTCGGTCATCGGTGGCGTGGCGCAGCCGGGAGCCGGCGATGTTGTGTTGGAGATAGGGGGCGGGGCGGGCGCGCTTTCGGAGTATCTGGCGCCACGCGTTGGGCATCTTCATGTGATCGAGGTGGATATGCATCTACGTGAAGCGCTGACGGACGCCACGGGCGCATTCGGCAACGTCACGCTGCACTGGGGCGACGCGATGAAGCTCGATCTCAACGAGCTGCATCCGGGGCCCGGGAAGGTGATCGCCAACCTGCCTTACGGCGTGGCCACGGCGGTGTTACGGCGCACGATCGACGAGCTTGCCACGGTGGACCGCTGGGTCGTGATGGTTCAGCGCGAGGTGGGCGAACGGCTGGCAGCAGCGCCCGGCGACCGCGCGTACGGCGCAAGCTCGGTGCTGGTGCAGCTTGCGTGTGAGGTCAAGGTGCAGCGCGCGATTGCCCGCACAGTCTTCTACCCGGTGCCCGGTGTCGACTCGGTGCTGGTTGAGCTGAGGCGTCGCAATGAGCCCCGCACGCCACAGGCCGATGCGGCGCTGCGTGCGCTCGTGCACGGCGCGTTCGCCCACCGACGTAAGGCGCTTACAGGATCACTGGCACTGGCAGATTCCGAGGCACCGCCACGCGAACGGGTGCAGCGCGCCCTGGTCGCCCTTGGCCACCCACCCGATGCACGTGCCCAGCGGCTGTCACCGGAGGACTTCGTGGCACTGGCGGCGGCGCTTGGCGGCGCTTGATTCATGAGCGCTCCGGCTCGACTGCCACTGCGGGCGCTGGCGCCGGCGAAGATCAATCTCGGCTTGTTCGTGGGGCCGATCGCCGCTGACGGTCGCCATCAGCTTGTGACGGTCATACAGGCGGTCTCGCTCGCCGACGAACTGACCCTGGAGTGGCTTGGTGGCGATCTCGAATCGGATGGCACGCGCGCGCGCGTGCCGTCCGATTCAGGCAGCGGGACAACGCGCGACGAGGTGGTGTGTCCGGGCGTGTCCGGCCCGCCCTCCCAGAACCTGGCCGCCAGGGCGCTTGCGGCTTTTCGCGACAGCACGGGTTGGCACGGACCGCCGGTCCGCCTGAGCATCAACAAGCGCGTGCCTGTGGCGGCAGGCCTGGGCGGCGGATCTGCCGACGCGGCGACGGCCCTGCGGCTTATGGCTGCGGTGGCAGGCCAAAGCAGCCCCGACAGCGACGCCCGGCTGCAACGGCTGGCGGCTGGGCTGGGCTCTGATGTCCCCGCCCTGGTACGTCCAGGGCGATGGCTGGTGACGGGGACGGGCGAGCGCTTGGAGCTGCTCGCGGACCCGGCGCGGGCGCTGGGGGTTGTGGTGTTGCCCGCGGATGCGCCACTGGGCACGGCTGACGTCTACGCCAGGGCGGACAGGCTGTCGCCGCCGCGGCCGCTGGACGCACTGGCGACCCTGTCTGGCGCACTGCGCGTGGCGTTTGCCGACGGCGCTCCGTTGGCGCCCAGGGCACTGCTTGTCAACGACCTGGAAGCGGCGGCGCGCTCGCTGTGTCCGGCCATTGACGAGGCGCTGCGGCAGTTGCGAACGGCGGGTTCGGACATGGCATTCGTGAGCGGCTCGGGCCCGACGGTCGTGGGTCTGTTCTGCGGCGACGATGGCGCGGGCAGGGCGCAGCGGGCAGCGGCGGCATTGAGCGAGCGCGTGCCGGCCCCCATTGCAGCCAGTACCGCGGACGCCGAGCTCGGCCTGCCGCGCCCGCTTCTGAGCTTTTGAACTGGCGCTGCGGCGTCGGTCGGCAGTCGCGGCCTGGTTGGCGTCGAGCGTGATCGCGCCGACAGGACCGGGGCACGAGGTATAACAATGGGGCGGCACATGAACCATAAGGAACTCAACGATCTGCTCGTGGGCTGCGCAGGCGTCCTGGGCTTGGCTGCATTCGTGGGCTTGATCCTGGCCCCGGCTTGGACCGCCCAGTCGCGCGTCTGGGAGCGTCTCGCGGCTGCTGTGCTGTCGCTGTACGTGCTCGTAGCACTGGCCGCGATCGGAGCAGTCGGGGCTCTTGTTGTCATCTACGTTTCAACCTGAGGGGTCTCTGGCAGAGCACCCTCCCCCAATCGAGGAGCTGGGTGGCGTTGATGAGGTCTCTCTCAACGCCATCACCGAGGCTGTGGAATCTGGCGCGGGCCTGCCCGAGGTGGCGCGCGCGATGGCCCGCGCGCTTGACGCGAGCCTGGCGGTTACCGATGCCCGCGGCGTGACGCTCGCCGTAGCGGCCCGATCGCCGGCTGACGAGCGTTCGTTGCAGGCGGGAGGCGACGACGTAACAGTGGTCGCCCTAAAGGTGGGTGACGTCGCCGTGGGGTCCTTGCGTATGCGTCCGCGCAAGGAGGTCAGCGATGCGCTGCGACGGCTGTTGGTGGCGCTGGTTGCTGGCGAGGTGCAGCGGTTGCGTCTGCCGGAGCGGGCGGCCGAGGCGGCAGCGGCAGAGCTGCTGGGCGGTCTGCTGCTTGAGGAGCCCCCGGACCGCGAGCGCTCTTTGCAGTACGCACGCGAGCTGGGACTGGAAGTTGAGGCGGGGGTGAGCCTGATCGTGGCGCGTGCGCACCCGCAGGCGCCGACCGAAGATGGCTGGCGGGAGCGCGCGCGTGTGCTTGCCGAGCGGGGCGCGCGACCGGTGAGCGGGCGCTCGGTTGCGGCGCTGTCCAAGCGCGAGGTCGCCGTTGGCGTGGAGGTGCTGCTGCTGGTTCCGGGCGCAGACGAGGCCACGGCGGCGCGAGCCGGCGAGGGCGTCCTGCGCGAGTTGCAAGCTGGTCTGCCGGGCTGCACGTTTGCGCTCGGTCGTAGCCGGGTGACCAACGATCATGCGGAGCTCGCGCGCGCGGCCAGCGAGGCGTTGCTGGCGGCCAACGTTGCTGAGGGCTCGGCCGATGAGAAAGCGCTGGCGTTCGAGCAGACTGGCGCCTACAGGCTGCTTTTGTCGGCGATGAGCGAGAACCCCACGGAGCTGCGGCGCTTCTACGAGGAGACGGTGGCGCCGGTAGCGGCCTATGACGAGCAGTACGAGACCGAGCTGGTCCGCACGCTGCGGACCTTCCTGGAGGCCGATGGCAACGTGGCTGGCACTGCGCAGCGCTTGTTCACCCACAGGCACACGATCTACTACCGCCTGGAGCGGGTGCGCGAGTTGTCGGGCTTGGATGTCAGCTCAAGCGACGGCCGTGAGAAGCTGAGCCTGGGCTTGAAGGCGATGCGGGTGCTCGGCATAGCGGCCTCAAGTGGCCCCGCGAGCGAGCTTGGATCCAGCGGCTCCCAAGGGTCGGCTGCAGTGCCGGCGCGCATTGCCCGCGGGCGCGGTCCTGGCGGATCGTAGGGGTTGTGAGTCCTAAGCTGCCGTCGTCGCTCGGGCCCTGCCAAGATGAGTGCCGCAGCCCGAAGGCTCGGTTGGGGAGTGGGGTAATGGCAGCCCGGAAGACTTTGAATCTTCAAGTTCTGGTTCGAATCCAGGCTCCCCAGTGAGCACGGAGCTGGGTGCCACAGAGATGAGCAAGGGGATGGGCTCAAAGCCACTTACAGCGATCGTGCTAGCGGCGGGCCAGGGCACGCGCATGCGCTCGAGCGTTCCCAAGGCGCTGCACGACCTGTGCGGACGTCCGCTGGTGTGCTGGCCGGCCCAGGCGGCGCTGGATGCGGGCGCCGATCGGGTTGTGGTCGTAGACAGTCCAGCTCGGGCACTCCGAGGCGCGCTGCCGGCCGGCGTGGAGGTGGTTGTACAAGAACAGGCGACGGGCACTGGCGGGGCGGTGCGCGCGGCGGCCGATCTCGTCGACCCCGGTGCGCTTGTGCTTGTGTGCGCAGGGGATGTGCCGCTCGTGAGCGCCGCCGTCATCGGCGACCTGATTGCGGCCCACAGTCGCACGGGCGCAAGCGCGACGGTCCTGAGCACGGTGCTCGCGGACCCCAGTGGGTACGGTCGCGTGGTCCGGGACCCGGATGGCATGGTGGCGCGCATTGTCGAGACCAAAGGCGGCGGCGACGCGACGGCGCAGGAGCTTGCCATCGCCGAGATCAATTCGGGTGTTTATGTCTTCGATGGCGCTGCGCTGCTAGAGGTGCTGCCGCAGCTGTCGGCTGACAACACGCAGGGCGAGCTGTACCTCACGGATGCGTTCGCCCACATGCGTGCTGCGGGGGCTGCGGTTGGCGCGCTGGTGACCGAGGAGACGGGCGTGGCGCTCGGGGTAAACGATCGTGCTCAGCTCGCGGACGTCAGGGCGCTGGCTCAGCGCAACATCAACTGCGGCCACATGCGCGCGGGCGTCACGATCGTTGATCCCGTCAGCACGTATATCGACGTGGATGTCGTCATCGGTGAGGACACCACGATCGAGCCGGGCACACGCCTGTGCGGGAGCACAGTGGTGGGCAGCGGGGCGACGATCGGCCCGCAGACCACTGTGATCGACTCCCAGGTGGGAAACGGCGCAAGCGTGCGCATGGCCTGGCTACAGGAGGCCACCGTGCTCGCGGGCGCCAAGGTTGGCCCATTTGCGTACTTGCGTCCCGGGACGGTCCTGCACGAGGATGCCAAAGCGGGCACGTTTGTGGAGATCAAGAACTCGGACATAGGCCGCGGCGCCAGGGTGCCCCACCTGTCGTACATCGGCGATGCGGACGTCGGCGAGGGGGCCAATCTGGGCGCTGCCACGGTGACGGCCAACTACGACGGGCGCGCCAAGCACCGCACGAAGATCGGCAAGCGCGTCCGCTCCGGCGTGGATACGACGTTTGTCGCCCCAATGACTGTCGGCGACGACGCGTACACGGGTGCCGGCTCGGTGCTGACCGAGGACATCCCGGCAGGCGCCCTGGCGGTGGCGCGTGCACGACAGGTCAACGTTGAGGGCTATGCGCAGCGCCATGCTGACGATGCTGGCGCCGATCCGCAGGCGGCCACGACGCCACCGGCGCGATGACAAAAGGCGCTATACACTTACAGGCAGTATGAGCGCGATCGACAGCTCGATCGAGGCGGGCACACAGCCGGCCCCCACGAGCCTGCCGATCGACTACAACAAGCGCCTGATGCTCTTCGCGGGTCGCTCCAACCCGCAACTCGCGGCGTCGATTGCGAACAAGCTGGGCGTTGACCTCGGTCCTGTCGTGACCAAGACGTTCTCCAACGGCGAGGTCTACTGCCGCTACGAGGAATCGATCCGTGGCGCCGACGTTTTCATCGTCCAGTCCACGTGTGCCAACCCGAGCACGGGCGTGAGCGCCAACGACGCCGTGATGGAGCTGCTGCTGATGATCGACGCGGCGGTTGGTGCCTCGGCACACAGGGTTATCGCGGTGACCCCTTGGTTCGGATACTCGCGGCAGGACAAGAAGTCTGCGCCGCGCGAGCCGATCTCCTCGCGTCTGGTGGCACGCATGCTCGAAGCGGCCGGTGCCGACCGCGTGCTCACGATGGATCTGCACGCGGGCCAGATCCAGGGCTTCTTTTCCAAGCCCGTGGATCACATGACTGCGCTGTTCATGCTCACGCAGTACTTCTCGGACCTGGGGCTCTCGGACCTTGTGGTGGTGGCACCGGATGCTGGACGGGTAAAGCTGAACAAGCGCTTTGCGTCGGAGATCCGCGCCGAGCTGGCGATTTTGGACAAGGAGCGCCCGGCTCAGCAGGTATCGGAGATCGCGTACGTGATCGGTGACGTGAGGGGCAAGACGGCGGTGATCGTGGACGACATGATCGATACCGCGGGCACGCTCAGGGCGGCGGCGCAGGCGGTACTGGAGGCAGGCGCCAAGCGTGTGTACGCGGCCGCCACGCATGGTTTGTTCTCAGGCGATGCCTTCGAGAACCTGCAGCAGGCGGGCTTGGAGGAGGTGGTGGTCACAGACACCGTGCCGGTACGTCCTGGGCACCCGCCCAACGTGCGGGTGCTGCCGTGTGCCGAGTTGCTCACGGACTCGATTCGCCGCATTTTCGTCGACGACTCTGTCAGCGCCGTGTTCGGCGGCGACAACCAGCTGTTCTAAGGCGATCCGGTCGTCCGGCGGGTGGGTCGCGCGCAGAGCGGCTGCTGCTACAGTCTTGGGCCGCCTCATGCCGCCTCAATCCCCCACCAGGACCCCTTCGTCGACGAAGCTCGCCGTGTCCAGCCGGCAACCGAGTGGATCGCGTGGGGCGCGTCGGCTGCGACGTACGGGCCGCGTCCCGGGCGTTCTCTATGGAGGCGGCGGCGACCCGGTCAGCTTTGACGTTGAGGCCCGCGAGTTGCGTTCCGCGATGGCGGCTGCGGGTGCGGTCCTGGACCTGAGCATCGACGGCGCTGATCCGACGTCGGTTGTGGTCAAGGACGCCCAGCATCACCCCGTCCGCGGCGAGACTGTGCACATCGACTTTCTGCGGGTGCGCCTCGACATTCCGATCCAGGCGATCGTCCCGCTCGAGCTTCACGGGGCCGAAGAGTCGCCGGGTGTCAAGGCGGGTGGCATTCTTGAGCAGATCACGCGCGAGCTCAACATCGAAGCCCTGCCGACCTCGATTCCGTCGGCGATCACACATGATGTAACAACGCTGGAGATCGGCGAGACGCTGCTGCTTGAGGCGATTGAGGCGCCGGAGGGTGTCACGCTGCTCGACGATTTGCAGGAGACGGTTGTGGCGACACTTACGCCACCGCGCTTGCAGTCCGAGGCTGAGCCCGACGTCGAGACCGAGACGGAGATCGTGGGCGAGGGCGGGGCTGAGGCAGGCGCTGACGGCGCGGCGGACGGGTCCTCGGACGACGCTGCCGGGGAGTAGCGGCTGAGACTCATTGGGCGGGGTCCCGCCGTCGACTGGCTGGTGGTCGGTCTCGGCAATCCCGGCGCTCAGTACGCGCGGACGCGCCACAACGCGGGCTTCATGGCGCTGGACGTGCTGCAGGCGCGCTGGGGTGTGGGCAAGGCCAGGTCACGCTTCGGAGCCCGCGTCGTCGAGGGGACGGCCCGCGGGGCACCACCGGGCGTAGCGACCGGCGCTGAGGGTGCGCAGCGAGTCGTGCTGATGTGGCCGCAGACGTACATGAACGAAGCCGGCCGCGCCGTGGGCCCCGCTCGTGGGCATTTCAAGCTTGAGCTTGAGCGGGTGCTCGTGGTGTACGACGAGATCGACCTGCAGTTTGGTGAGGTGCGCGTGCGCCATGGTGGCGGCTCGGGCGGTCATAACGGCCTCAAGTCGCTTACGCAGGCGCTCGGGGGGGCGGATTTCTGGCGCGTGCGCCTGGGTGTGGGTCGCCCGCCGTCCACGGACTCCGAGGTTGTCTCCCGCTACGTGCTGGCGCCGTTTGCAGAGCCCGCCTCGGAGGTGCGCACGCTTTTGGACAGGGGCGTGGCCGAGATCGAGCGCTTGGTCTTCGAGGGAGGTTCAAGCTAAAGGATGTATTCGCTGCGGGCGCTGCTTGAGTGCTTGGCTGACGACGACGGGGCGGCCCGGCTTGCGAACGAGGGGGGACACGCGTTCGTCTCCTCCTCCCTGCGCCCATTCGTCGCGGCTGGGCTCGCAGATCGCGATGCAAAGGGCGGATCCGGCGCTGGGGCTGCGGCTTCGAGGCCCGGGAGCGGGCCGACTCTGGTGGTGGTCGCCGACGACAAGGCGGCGCGCGATCTCGCTGCGGACTTGGGCGTGTGGTTGTCACCCCGGGTTGTGCGCTGCTACCCCTCGCGCGGGGTCACATACGAGTCGCATCTGCGCCCGCCGCCGCATCTGGTGGGCCTGCGCATGGCGGCACTCGACGCGCTCGTGGGCGCGGGGGGGCCGGAGCAGGAGCCACCGGTGGTCGTGGTCTCGGTTGTGGCGCTGGCCGAGAAGGTGCCCGAGCTTGAGCTACGTGCGACAGGGTTTTCGCTGCGCACGGGCCAGACGTCAGACCTTGCAGGGTGCGCCGAGGACCTGGCGGGAGCGGGTTATGAACGCGTAGAGCAGGTGGAAGAGCGCGGCCAGTTTGCGGTGCGTGGTGGCTTGCTGGATGTCTTCGCGGTGACTGCCGAGCAGGCGGTGCGCGTGGACTTCTTCGGTGACGAGATCGAGTCGATGCGCTGGTTTTCGACGTTTACCCAGCGCTCGCTTGGGGCTACGTCGGAGGTCGAGGTCGCACCGGCGACAGAGCTTGCCTCCGAGCACCGCGAGCTTGCCGACCTGGCGGCGGCAGGTGGCCTTGACGGTGAGGCACCTGTGGACATCGCCGAGCTCTTGCCGGTCGCTCGCTTCCGCGAGCCGCTCGCGCTGATGGGCGACGACGTGGAGGTGGTGGTTGCGGCAGAGGAGGAGCTCGGCCCGGCACTGGAGGAGCAATGGGCTGACGTGTGCGCGGCGTTTCATGGCAGTGGGGCGTTGCAGCTCTACCTCAGCCCGGAGGAGATCAGCGGGGCGTTGGCTGCGCGCGCGCGGATCTGGCTGTCGGCCCTTTCCAGCGATCAGGAGATTGAGCTGCGTGCGCAGGCGGCCCAGCCGCTGGCACGTTCGTGGACGGAGGCCGAGGGCCAGCTCGAACGGCTGGTCAACGATGGCTACCGCACGGTGGTCACGTTTGCCCACCGGGGCGAGGGCGAGCGCGCGGCTTACAATCTTGCTCGTCTACGCGCACAGTGGCCGCAAGCCATGCCCCAGGCGGCGTCGCTGAGCTTCGTTGAGGCGACGCTGCGCGAAGGGTTCGTCGCGCCACAGTGGAAGCTGGCTGTGATCCCGGAGCAGCGGCTGTACAGGCGCCGCAGGCGCGCAGCACAACGTCCAGCTGGATCGATGTTGTCACGAGACGGGGCTCCTGGGCTGTTCGGCGAGCTGCACACGGGCGACATCGTGGTCCACGCCGACCACGGACTGGCTCGCTTTGCGGGCTTCCAGACGCGCACGGTGGCGGGTATCAGTCGTGACTACCTGTACCTGGAGTTTCAGGGTGACGACCGCGTGTGGGTGCCCACGGACCAGCTGGCAAAGATCTCGCGCTACATGAGCGCTGGAGCGGCGGACCAGGCGCCGCCGCTGTCGAAGCTTGGCGGGGCCCGTTGGGACGCGATGAAGGCGCGTGCACGCCGCGCGGCGCAGGAGCTTGCGGGGGAGCTCCTGAACCTCTACGCGCAACGGGCCGGCCGCAGCGGCTATGCCTTCGGTGAGGATTCCGAGTGGCAGCGCGAGTTCGAAGCGCGCTTTGCTTACACCGAGACTGCGGACCAGCTGGAGGCGATCGAGCTCGTGAAGGCAGACATGGAAGCCCCGGGCCCTATGGACAGGCTGATCTGCGGCGACGTGGGCTACGGCAAGACGGAGGTGGCGCTGCGCGCGGCATTCAAGGCGGCGGCGGCAGGAAAGCAGGTGCTGATGCTTGCGCCAACGACGATTCTCGTGGCCCAGCACCACGGAACGTTCGCGGAGCGCTTGCGCGACTACCCCGTGAACGTCGACTTCGTCTCGCGCTTGCGCTCGGCAGCCGAGCAGCGCCAGGTGCTCAAGGCGTTCGCTGAGGGCCGAGTGGACGTTCTCATTGGCACGCACAGGCTGCTCTCCCAGGATGTGCGGGCCAAGGATCTGGGTCTGCTGATCGTCGATGAGGAGCAGCGCTTCGGGGTAAAGCAGAAGGAATTCGTGCGCACGCTCAAGCTCTCGGTTGATGTGATCTCGATGTCGGCGACGCCGATACCGCGCACGCTGCAGATATCGCTGGCGGGATTGCGCGACATCTCGGTGATCGAGACGGCGCCGGAAGGCAGGCGGCCGGTGAAGACATACGTGGGCCCCTACGACGACGAGCTCATCCGGGGCGCGATTGAACGCGAGCGCGAGCGCGGGGGACAGGGGTTTTTCCTGCACAACCGGGTGGAGACGATTGTCGAGACGGCCGAGCGCTTGCGCGCACTGTGTCCGCAGGCGCGCTTTGGTGTCGCCCATGGCCAGATGGACGAGCGCGAGCTCGAGACGGTGATGATGGGTTACGTACGCGGTGAGATTGACATGCTCGTGTGCACGTCGATCATCGAGTCGGGCCTGGACATCCCGCAGGCCAACACGCTCATAGTTGAGCGTGCCGAGACCTTCGGCCTGGCCCAGCTCTACCAGATCCGTGGCCGCGTGGGTCGCAGTCGCGAGCGTGCATACGCCTACCTGTTCTACGACTCCGCGGGCACGCTGACGCCGGAGGCTGGGCAGCGCCTGTCGGCGCTGTCGGACCACACGGAGCTGGGTACGGGCCTGGCACTGGCCATGCGCGACCTGGAGATCCGCGGCGCGGGGGACCTGCTCGGCGCTGAACAGTCCGGTCATGTGGCAGCGCTGGGGTTCGAGCTTTACATGCAGATGCTCGAGGAGGCGGTGCAGCAGGCCAACGCCGCCGCTGGGTCCGATGGCGAGGAGGCTGACGGCGACGCTACGGAGCGTTCGGAGCCGGTCGAGCCGGTACGTCTGGACGTCAAGGTCGATGCGTACGTGCCAACCGAGTACGTTCCCTACGAGCGCGCCAAGATCGAGATTCACCGCCGGCTGGCCGCGGCGCTCGAGGTGGCCGAGGTGGAGCTGCTGCGCGAGGAGCTTGAAGACCGGTTTGGACCGGTGCCGGAACCGCTGGGCAACTTGCTTGCCCTCACGCGGGCGCGTATCAAGCTGGGCCTGGCGGGCGCTCGTAGCGTGAGCTTCCGCGGCGATCGCCTGACGGTCGCGCCGATTGAGCTTGACTCCGCTCGCGCCAAGCGCTTGCATGAGCGCCTTCCGGGTTCTCTGTATGAGGCTGGGCGCTCGCAGGTGACGGTGCGGGTGCCCCCCGATGGCCCGGAGCGCTTTCCCGCAGTCGTTGATGCGGCGGAGGTGCTGCTGGCGGTCTCCGGCGAAGCTCGCTAAAGCGCGCTTTACGTTTTCTCGCTAGGATCGCGCGTCGTGTCACGGTTCAAGAAGACATCGGCGGCGCTTGGCGCGGCCATTGCGGTTGTACTGGTGGTCGCCGCATGCAGCGACCACCAGACCACATTCCAGCACTGGATGGAGATCGGAAGAGCACACG
>CAJCHW010000181.1 GCA_903970125.1 Chlamydiota bacterium | reverse complement strand
CCTTTCCACGTCAAGAAGGAGGTCACGTCGGCGCTGCGCCGGCTGGCGCCCCTCGGGCTCTCGACGGACATCATCTGGACCGCCAACCTGCGCACGCTGCGCCATGTGATCGAGATGCGCACCGATCCAAGCGCCGAGGAGGAGTTGCGGCTGGTCTTCGATCAGCTCGCGCAGATCATGCGCGCCGAGGCGCCGCTGCTGCTGGCAGACTTCACGCGCTCAGAAGACGGCTCCTGGGTGCCAGAGCACCGCAAGGTCTGAGTCAGCGTCGTCCGGCGCGCTTGCGCTTGGAACCGCGCCCCGAGCCCTCCACGACACCGTTGCCTTCGGCACCAGCCCCGGCACCGGCACTCATCAGGCCGCCTGTGGTGGGCCAGGGAACCGCTTCGCCCGCCGCCCACGCGGGTGGATCGCCGCCAGGCAGCTTGCCCATGATCAGGATGCCCACGAAGGCCATGAAGGCCGCGGGCACGACGTCGAGCTCATATGAGGCCGCGAAGATCGGCAAAAAGATCACAGCGGCGACGATGCCGACGATGCGCATCCACCGTGGAATCAGGCCGGCTCGCGCAACCGCAAGCACTGTCAGCACCATCCCGACCACGAGCGCGAGCAGCGTGAAGAGCTCGAGGATCGCGATCGTGACGTTGACCGCGCCGTAGGTGATCGTGTTTTCGATCGCCTTGGTCGTGTGGTTGTGGCCGGCGATGAAATCGTGCGTGTGAATCTCTTCGACGACCGCGTGTACGATCGCCAGCAGCGCTGCGCCCGCGCCGCCCACAGGCACCAACACGCGGGCTACGCGCAGTACCCCGGGGACGCGCGCGCGCGTGGCGTTGATCAAAAAGATCAGCGTGATCGTGAGCACCGCCAGGCCGACCGCCTGCAGCAGGCTGCCGACGATGAAGGACAGCCCGTGGTGGGAGAGGTAGCGCACGCCCGCTGTGCGCGGCGACACAGGCGTTGACGCCTTGCCGTCGAGTGCGGGCTGCAGCGCCTGCAGCACACCAACCACGGGGCGCCCCGCAACGGCGCCGAAGATCGTGACGCCCCCGAGCAGGTAGAGAACGCCGCCTGCTGCCGTCGGCACTCCGAGCTTGTCGCGCCATTTCTGCTCGCGCTCGATGAGCCTCATGGTGTCGCCGTCGCGTGACATGAACAGCGCAGTCTATGGGCTCAATCCAGCGAGCGATATCGACCCATGCTGCGGGCGCTACGATGAGCCCATGGAACAGGGCGGGCTTGGCGATCTGTTTGGCGACCCGGAGGAGCTGCAACGGCGGCTGGCGGAGTTCGCAGAACAGTTGCACGGCCAGCAGCGCCTGGCCTGGGCGGACAATGCGATCAAGCTTGCCGTCGACATGACCGTGGCCGCTGTCAACCGCGTCAACGTCCAGGGCAACCCGGACGCTCAGGCCGAGCAGATCCGCAGCGTCATCGCCCGCATCTTCCCCGAGGCCGTGGCGCTTGTGCGCGAGGCGCGCGAAGGGCTGCAATAACTCAGTAGGCCCGCTGACCGGCGCGCTCGGCGGCGCGCGAGGCACGCCCGGCGGCGACCACCTCCTTGAAGGAGCGGAAGCGGAAGATGAAGACGACGGCCCCCAGGCCGCACAGAAACGTGAAAGCCGCGATCGCGATCTGCTGGCCCACGGAGTATGCGGCAACCGTGGCCGTGCTGGCGCTGGTGGCAAAGACCTTGACCAACAGCGCCTGCTGAACGCCGGCGCCGCCCGGAATCAACGGGATCGCGCCGGACACCTGCCCGACGGCAAAGACCAAGAGCACGTTGCGCACAGAGCCGCCGACGCGAAACGCTTCCAGCAAGAACCAGAACGCGCTGAAACGCGCTACCCAGCCGAGCACCTGCCACAGCACCACATGGCGCAGGTAGCGCCTGCGATTGGTCAGGATCGTGAACCCCTGGCGCACGTGCACCCAGAAGGCCTGGACGCGCACTGAGAGCACCGCGAAAAGGCCCACGGCCAGGATCACCAGCAGCGTGATCAAAAAGATCGTCAGGTGAAAATGTTCGGCGAGATAGGAGATGTCGAAGGAACTCAGCTTGGAGAAGTCCGGGGGCTTGGGAAACACGCCCTGGGTGAACGCGAAAGCGAGCACGAAGACGCCGACGCAGGCGTCGAAGATCGACTCGACGAAGAACGCCGATGCCACCGTGGGATAGCTCGACGTCGGGATCGAGCTGCGCGTCAAGAAGAGCTTGATCACGTCGCCACCGCGCGCGGGCACGACGTTGTTGAAACCGACTGCCGCAGCGTAGGCCCCCCAAATGCGGCGCCACTGAAAGCTCACCGCGGGGTAGGCGGCGTGCAGCGTGTTGAAGAACGCGCGCGAGCGCAGCGCCAGGTTCAAGCCAAAACAGGCGAGGCCCAAGAACAGAAGCCCCCAGTGCACCGCGGCCAGATCGGAGAAGAACTGCCCGACAGCGTTGAAGAACGTCGAGAGGCTGTGGCCGATCGATGCAGAGCCCAAGGGCTTGGGGGCCGAGGCGGTCATTGCGACTGAAGCCTACGGCGCCGGCCCCCCTTCGCCGCAAGCGCAGTAAAGCTGATCGCTAAAGGTCGGCGTCCTCGTCGAGGTCGTCGTAGTCGTCGAGGTCGAGGTCGTCGTCATCGACGTCCGACAGCTCGTCGTCGTCGTCCTCGGCGTCGTCCCAGCCCTCCTCCTCCAGGTCCTGCTCGGGATCCTCTACGTGCGCGCTTGGGTACATGGAGACTCCTTTCTGTGCCGTGATCTGGCTGTTACCGGCCCAGAGCTTGGACTGCCGCCTAGCCCTGGCCGCCTGAAGAGCGGTCGGATAATAGCCCCAACGCTGCCAGTACTTGATCATCGTGAGTTGCCGGGGTGACCTTCGGAATCACGTGCGCCACGACCCCGTCTGAATCGATCACAAAGGTCGCCCGCTGGTTACCCCAGAACTTCCTGCCGTACATCGACTTCTCGGCCCACACCCCATAGAGATCCGCCACCGCGTGGTCGGCGTCGGCGAGCAGCTTGAAGTTCAGCGAGAACTTGTCGGCGAAGCGCTTGACGTCCGCCACGGGGTCCGGCGAAATCCCGAGCACAGCGGCGTCATAGGCGCTGTAGTCGGCGCTGCGGTCGCGCACGCCACACGCCTGGACCGTGCATCCGGGGGTGTCGGCACGGGGGTAGAAGTAGACGACCACGGGCTGCCCGCGGAGCGCCGACAGCTTGACGGTCTCACCGTCCTGGTCCGGCAGCTGGAAGTCCGGCGCGGCCTGTCCGACCTCAATCATGCGGTACTCCTATCAGCTTGCGGCAGCGGTCGCGTCGCCGGCCCTAAAGGGCCTGCAAGAGCCGCGTCAGCGCAGCAGCCGTGACAGCCGCCGGTCCTTCAGCAGCTTTCCCTGCGTCTGACAGTCGGGGCAGTACGCGATCACGTAGTCCTCGAAGTGCACCGCCTCCAGTCGCCGCCCACAGCGCGGGCAGGGGTCGCCCTGATGGGCATGGATCTGCAAGGGCAGCGGCAGCTTGTCGGGGATCGGCAGCGAGAGCGCGCGCTCATAGTGCTCAAGCGCCCCGCCCAGAGTCTCCACGATCGCTTTACGTAGCGCCTTCAACTCGTCGGTTCCAAGGTCGCAGGCACGCCTGAATGGCGACAGCCGCGCGTGCCAGAGAATCTCATCGACCCACGCACGACCGATGCCTGCGATCACGCGCTGGTCCCGCAGGATGGCATGCAGCGGACGGGCACCATCGAGCACCTCTGAAAGGACTGGTGGGTCCGGCCAGGCCTCGGGGCCAAGCTTGGCCAGCGCCTCGTCGCTGTCAAGCGCATCGACGGTCAGCAGTTTTGCCCACGCTGCCTGCTTTGTGCCGAACTCGCGCAGTCGCAGCTCGCGCCCATCGACGAGTCCAAGCAACAGCCGCGCGGTGCGGTCGCGTCTTGAAGCAGGCGCGTCGTAGAGCTGCAGACGACCGGCTGACATCAGGTGCATCACCAGCGCCACGTCTCGATCGGTGCTGACGATGAAGTTCTTGCCACGCCTGCTTAGGCCCTCGATCCGGGCACCCTCGAGCGCGCTCAGAGGCGGATCAAAGCTCTTGAGCGTGTTCAGCCCGGGAGCGGATATCTGGGTGATCGTCGCGCCGCGCAAGGCCGCGTCCAGCAGGCGCGCAGTGATCTCCACCTCCGGTAGCTCGGGCATCACTGGCCATGCTAGGCAGCCGCCTCAGGACGCTGGAATCGGCGGGCCTTCGTAGACGACGTGGCTGGGGCTGACCCAGCGCACGCGCCACCACGCACCGGGGACCTTCGAGCGCAGCGACCAGGACCCGCTTAAGCCGGCGTGCACCGTGGCCAGCTTGCGCCAGTGGTGTGAGCCCTTGGCCTGCACGAGTACAGTCGCCGAGGTGGGGCCGTCGGCGGGTCTTATGAGTCCCCACAACGAGACCCCGCGCCCGGCGCCGAGGCTCGTGACCACGAGTGGGACCGGCCAGGCGTCATAAAGCGGCTTGGGCTTGCCCGTCACATACTCAAGCCCCGTCTGAAAGCCCACGTAGCCGCCGTTGACGCTCGATCCAGGCGGACCACCCAGGGGGTCGTCGCGCAGCAGGTACTGCGAGAAGGCCGCTACGCGCCGATCCGACCAGGCGATCTTTTCGGCGATGGCCACGTACTCGGCCTGCTTCGCCGCCGACACGCCCAGGTAGCGATTGGGCTTGCTTTGGACGCCAAACTCCGTCAGGTAAATCGGCAGCCCCGGTTTGATCGCGTGGGCAGTGGCAGCAAGGTTCAGCGCGCGCACGAGCCGGCCAAGCACGCCGATCGTGACGTCGTCGGGATTGGGGGGCTGGTAGAACGGCCCGGAGGCCTCGGTGTAGGCGTGGTGGGCGTACCCGGACGCCGGCAGGATTGGGCACGAGCCGGACCTGTGGTAGGAGGAGTTCAGGCACAGCACGCCGCGCAAAAACGCCAGCGGCGCGACATCGTGCAGGCCGCTGCCGGTGTCGCTGCCAGTGGGGGCGGTTTCGCCCATGAGCACTTTCGGGTGCGAGATCCCTGCAGCTTGAAGACCCGCGTAGCCCGACAGAAAGAGCTTGCGATAGATCGCCGGCGAGGCCGGCTGGTGGTTTGCCAGAAACTGCGGCAGCAGAAAGGCCGGATGGTTGGGCTCGTTCCAGATCGCGTACAGCGATACCTCCGAGCCGTAATGGTGCCCGACCGCGGTCATGAATTCCTTGAAGTACTGAGCGTCGGGCCGGGTGAGGTGGTCCTTGTGCGACGACGTGGCCCACTCCGGTACCGGTGAGGTGACAGTCAAAAGCACCCGCCAGCCCAGTCGCTGGGCTTCAGCCATGACCGCGTCGTATTCGCCCCAGTCATAGGCGGCCGGGTTGCTGGCTTCAAACGCAGGCGCTGACCTTGAGTTCGGGTCCGGCGCCACATCTGCCCATGCGAGCTCCAGACGGATCGCCTTGACCCCTAGATGCAGGAGCTGCTTGACCGCGGCAGGACGGGTCTTTGCGTCCAGCAGCGCCGTGCCCGCATCGAAGTACACCGCCTCGCCGGGGGATGCCGCGGCCGGCGCCGCGCCGAGCGTGAGCGCGGGCAGTGCCGCGCAGCTTGCAAGGACACAGAGGACTGCTCGGATATGCGGGATTCTCATCGATCTCCAGGGTTCGCTGGCAGGTTCGCTGGTACCCACAGAATGCGAAGCCAAAAGTTGCGCCTGCGCTCCAGCTCGCGGCAACGATAGCTTTGCGGGATGACCGCTGCTCCACTGGCCGCCGACGACATCGTCGCCACGAGTTCCGACGTGCCCCCCGGTGGCAGGCCGCCGCTGATCGTGCGCGAGCCCCTGGAGGCGTTTCTCGACGACCACGGTCTGGGACACGGCCCAATTGAAGCGACGCCTATCGGCGAGGGCCACTCGAACGTCACCTTCGCGATCACACGTGCCGGCGCCTCGCAGCTGGTGCTGCGGCGCCCACCACGACCGCCTCTGCCACCGAGCGCCCACGATGTCGTGCGCGAGGCGCGCCTGCTGAGCGCGCTTGCGCCCACCCAGGCACGCGTCCCAAAGGTGCTCGCGACTTGCCCCCAGGAGAGCGTGATCGGCGCTCCCTTCTACTTGATGGAGTACATCGCCGGCGACGTGATCGTTGCCAGCGTCCCCGCCGCGTTGGATCTCCCGAGCGAACGTGCGCGCATCGGCTCGGAGCTGATCGATGCGCTCGTGGAGGTCCACGCCGTGGACTGGCAGGCGGCAGGGCTGGAGGGCTTTGGCAAACCCACGGGCTATTTGGAACGCCAGGTGCGGCGTTTCGGCGGCCTGTGGGAGGTCAACAAGACCCGCGAGATCCCCGCAGTCGAGCGCGTTGGGCGCTGGCTGGATGAGCACCGACCGCAGTCTGGGCCTGCCACGATCGTCCATGGCGACTACCGGCTGGGCAACACCATCTTCGCCGCACAGGCGCCCGCTCACCTGGCGGCGATCCTGGATTGGGAGCTGGCCACGATCGGCGATCCGCTTGCCGATCTGGGCTACCTGTGCATGATGTGGACCGAGCGTGGCGACCCCAAGGAGGGCCTACGCGAGCACCTTGGCAGCGTCACACGCGCCGAGGGCTTTCCCACCCGCGCCGAGCTGATCGCGCGCTACGAACAGCGCTCAGGGCGCTCGATGCGGGCGCTTGGCTGGTATGTCACCCTAGCTCTGTGGAAGGCGGTTGTGTTCATGGAGGGCAACTACAAGCGAGCGCTCGCTGGCGCCACCGACGACCCCTACCTGGCGCAGTTCGGCGACAGCGTGATCGAACTGGCGCACATGGCTGAGGAGGTCACGCGTGGCGAGCTCGACTGAACCGATGGATGGCGCCCCCAACGAGCGCACCGGACTGCTCGTCGATTGGGGCGGCGTGCTCACGACCAACCTGTTCGTCTCGTTTCACGCCTACTGTCTGCGCGAGCAGATCGACTTCGAGGCACTGGGCAACCGCTTCAGGGCCGACGGCGAGTTCCGCGACCTGCTCGTTGCACTTGAGACCGGTGAGATCTCCGAGGTCGAGTTTGAGCCCGCTCTTGCGGCGCTCTTGAGTGTGGCCCCCGATGGCCTGATCGACGGCCTGATGGCCGGGGTGGAGCCCGAGACCGCGATGATCGAAGCGGTGCGGCTGGCACACGCCGCGGGCATCCGCACGGGCTTGATCTCGAACTCCTGGGGCGTTCACCGCTACCCCCACGAGCTCTTTGGCGAAATCTTTGACGGCGTCGTGGTCTCGGCCGAGGAGGGAATGCGCAAGCCCGCGCCGGCGATGTATGAACTCGGCGCGCAGCGGGCCGGCGTGGCGCCGGAGCACTGCGTCTACGTCGACGACCTGCCGCACAACCTCCCCCCCGCCAAGGCGCTCGGGATGGCCACCGTCCACCACACCGATCCCGCGAGCACCATCGGTGCGCTCGAAGGGATCCTGGGCGTGGCACTCAGCGGCGGCCCCGCCCATATAGAAGCTTGAAGAACAGCCCCATCAGGCGCGTCATGCTCGCCCGGTACGGGTACATGTGCGGTTCACGCTTGGGCGCATACAGCGACGTCACGACCATCGCCTGCTGCGCGCAGTACTTGCGGATTCCACCGGCTCCGTGGCGCTGGCCGGGTCCGGATTCCTTCTGCCCACTCATGGGAAGCTCGAGCACGGTGTAGTTGATGAGCGCGTCGTTTACATTCGTCGCGCCGGCATGCACCCGGGAGGCAAGCGCTTCACCGCGGCGGACATCGCGCGTGAAGATCGACGCGCCCAGCCCGTAGGGGGAGTCGTTGGCCAGCCGCACGGCCTCCTCGGCGTCGCGGACCTTCATCACAGGCAGCACCGGCCCGAAGGTCTCCTCGGTCATGACCTTCATCGTGTGGTCCGCGTCGGCGAGCACAGTCGGCTCAAAGAAGCGTCCCCCCTTGCCGTCGGCGCCTACTGTCAGGGGCTGCTGGCCGCCTGTCATGAGACGCGCGCCCTTGGCTACGGCATCCTCGATCTGGTCTGAAATCGTCGCGATCTGGTCGGGAAAAGTGATCGCCCCAACCTCGACGGAGCCCGGTCCCGACGGCGGTCCCACGCGCAGCGCGCGCACCTTCTCGGAGACCCGACGCACGAAGTCGTCGTAGACACCCTCCTCGACGTATGCGCGCTCGATCGAGATACACGTCTGGCCGGCGTTCTGCATCGAGTAGTACGTCGCGAAGTTCGCCGCGCGCTCGATATCGGCATCGGCGAGCACGATCATGGGGTCTTTGCCACCGAGCTCAAGCGAACTTGGGATCAACCGCTTGGCGGCACCTTCGGCGATCTTGCGGCCGACCTCGGTTGAGCCGGTGAACATGATCATGTCCACCAGCTCGACCAGGGCAGCGCCGGTACCGCCACTGCCCGTGGCCACCTGAAAGACGTTCTCGGGCAAGCCGCACTCGGCCAAACACTCGGCCATCAGCAGGGAAGTGAAAGGCGTCAGCGAGGAGGGCTTGAGAATCACGCTGTTGCCGGCGGCAAGCGCCGGGATGCAGTCGCCGAAAGAGTTGGTCAGGGGATAGTTCCAGGGGCCGATCACGCCGATCAGGCCAAGCGGGCGGTAACGCAGGCGCAGGCGCTTGCCCTTGACCAGGATCTGGCTGGAGGAGACGTGTTCCTCGGCGAGGTACTTCGGCGCCATCTTCGCCCAGAAGCCGAAGGAGTTGGCGGCGTAGAGATACTCGGCCAGCTGGGCGTCCTCGTAGGTCTTGCCAGTCTCCTCCACGATCGTCGAGATCACGCGGTCAGCGTTGTCGACAACCCACTTCTGCGCGCGCTTGAGCACCTGACCGCGGCCCTCAAAGCCCATCGCCTGCCAACCCGGCTGGGCCTCGCGGCCGCGCTTGGCGAGCTCAGCCAGCTGCGCATCGTCGATGTTGGGGATGGTGCCGATCACCCCACCCGTTGCTGGGTTTTCGACGCTGATCTCGCTTGCCCGCGGCGCGGGTTGCGCCGGCTGTGGCTCCTGTTCAACGCCGACTGGCACCGTCAGCTCCGTGACACCGTTGAGATCCGATGTCGCCATGTCCGCCATCTGGTCGGTCCGCATGGACACTCCTTCCGCCTGCATCAGCAGTGCTTTGCACGTCCGGGTCATCTGATCGGACCCCCCGATGATAGTCCGATCCTTTGCCGGCGGGTGCTCAGTCGGCGGGCTGACCGAGGGCCAGCGGCTCGACGCTGACAGTGCGCTCTCGCACCGTCGTGCCATCGAGTGCCTCAATCACCCGCGCGGCCTCGGCGGCGGGCACGCTCAACAGCGAAAAACGCTCGAGCACGCGCACGTCGCTGACCGCCTCGCCATCGAGGCCCGTGGCGTGCGTGATCGCCCCCACGAGCGCCGCCACGTCTATCCCTGCGGCACGGCCACCGGAGATCACCAGCCGCTGCTTGGGCTCGTCGGCGGCCCGCGCCACCTGCGGTTTCTCGTGGCGGCGCGGCGGGGCTTTCATCGGTGCCGCGTCCGTGTGAGCGCCCTCGGTCCAGGGCACGATGTCCATGCCAATATGGCGCACGATCGCCTCCAAGGCGTGCTCCTGGCGGGGCTCGACGAAGGTGATCGCTCGGCCCGAGCGCCCGATGCGGCCAGTGCGCCCGATGCGATGGACGTATACGTCCGGACTCACGGGCACATCGAAGTTGATCACATGCGTGACCGTCGAGATGTCCAGCCCGCGGGCGGCGACGTCGGTGGCCACGAGCAGCGGCAAGCGCCCGCTCTTGAACGCCAGCATCACGCCGTCGCGCGCGCCCTGGGTCATGTCACCGTGCAGCGCCCGCACGTCGACGCCCTGGTCGCGCAGCGTGCGAAACAGTCGCTCGCAGCGCATCTTGGTGCGCACGAATACGATCGCCTGCTCGGGGCGCTCAGCACGCAGAACCTCAACGAGCTTGGCTTCCTTTTGCGCCGCGCCCACGGTCAGGGCAAACTGCTCGACGGTGTCGATCGTCAGCGTGGGCGCCTCCACCTTCACCACCAGGGGCTCGTAGAGGTAGCGGTCGGCAAGCGCGCGGATCTCGGTGGGCACGGTCGCGGAGAACAGCGCCGTCTGGCGGCCGTTGGGGGTGCGCCCAAGGATCTTCTCCACATCCTCCAAAAAGCCCAGGTCGAGCATCTCGTCGGCCTCGTCCAAGACCACGAAGCGACAGTCGTGGAGCACGAGCGAGCCGCGCGTGACTAGGTCAAGCACGCGACCAACTGTGCCCACGACCACCTGGCCCCCTGCCCGCAGCTGGGCCTCCTGTGTGCGGATCGGGGCGCCACCGAAGACAGCGACGACGTTGACATTGTGCGTTGCGCCGTACACCCGGATCGCCTGAGTGACCTGGATGCACAGCTCGCGCGTGGGTGTGAGCACGAGTGCTTGCACCTCGGCGAGATCGTGCTGGACGTATTCGACGATCGGCAGGGCAAATGCGGCTGTCTTGCCCGTGCCCGTCTGGGCCTGGCCAATCACGTCGCGGCCCCCGAGCAGAGGCGGGATCGCCTGCTCCTGGATCGGACTGGGGCTCTGATAGCCCACATCCTCAAGCGCTTTAAGCGTCTGCTCCGAGAGGCCCAGTTCGGCAAAGGTCTTGGTCATTTATCCACGAGCTTACGTGCCCAGCGGGGCGCGCGACGCCTGAGCGGAGTCTGTGGCTATCGTGCGCGCGTATGCCAATCACGGTAACGGGGTCAATCGCCTTTGATTCGGTGCGCACGCCATTCGGCGAACGCGAGCGCATGCTCGGTGGTACGTCGGTGCATTTTGCGCTCGCCGCGTCCTTCTTTGACGCCGTACACGTGGTCGGCTGCGTGGGCGAGGACTTCGGCGAGGCCGAGATGGACGTGCTCCGCCGGCGTGGCGTGGACGTGTCCGACATCGAGCGCGTGGCCGGCGGCAAGACCTTCTTCTGGCGCGGGGACTACGGCTGGGATCTGAACTCGCGCGAGACCTTGGACACCCAGCTGGGGGTCTTCGAGGGCTTCGAGCCCAAGCTCAGCGACGCCTCACGCGCCAGTGAAGTGCTTTTTCTGGGCAACATCCAGCCCGATCTGCAGCGGGCGGTGCGCGCGCAGCTGCCGCACGCACGGATGGTGGCGCTGGACTCGATGAACCTCTGGATCGACGCGGCCAAGGACTCGCTCCAGGCCGCGATCAAGGAGGTCGACTGTGTGATCCTCAACGACGCCGAGCTGCGCCAGCTCACTGGCAGGCCCAACCTTCTCAGCGCCGCACAGGAGGTGCTCGGCTGGGGCCCGAAAGCGGTCGTGGGCAAGCAGGGCGAGTACGGGGCCGCCTTGGTCACAGCCGACGGCTTTTTCTCGCTGCCCGCGTTTCCGTTGGAGACCGTGGTCGACCCGACGGGTGCGGGAGATACCTTCGCGGGCGGTTTCGTGGGCTACCTGGCCACACACTCGGAGGGCCATTTCTCAGATGAGGTGCTGCGCCAGGCGATGGTCTGCGGTACCACGCTGGCGTCGTTCAACGTCGAAGAGTTCGGCACCGAGCGTGTCCAGCGGCTGCGGGCAGACGAGATCGCAGCGCGTGTCGCCGAGCTGCACCGGCTGACACAATTCAGCCTGACCGAGCTGCCGCTGCGCGATCAGGCGCATGGCGATCCAGCGCCGCTTCCAGCGTTCAACGCCAGTTCCTGACGGCGCACCTGGGCCAATCGCCACCATGGGCCAGCCTGCGATCGCGATCGCGTGCGTCGTGGTTGCACTGGCGGCGTGCGGCGCCGGGGGACCGGGCCAAGCCGCGGGGTCCGCAGCCGGCCCGCCCGCGATCGACGGCGTCGTCACCGGCGCCGAGCGCATCTACGGCAACGAGATCAACGGCCACCGCGCGTACAGCGATCTTGCGTTCGTCGCAGGCAACCAGACGCTGCTCGCGCAGCTCGGCCGCGGTGAACTGGCTGCAGCGCAGGCCTATGCGCAGCGGCTGATGACTCACAACCACATCCTGCACATCACGCGCATCAGCGTGATCGCAGGCGGGCGGGCGTTGATCAACACGGTCTGGAACAGCAACGGCGCCTTCGTAGTCGCGCCGGTCACGCGCGCGTTGCGCTACCACGGTCGCACGCTCGGCTCGCTCTTGGTGTGCGTCCAGGATGTCGTGGGCTTCGTCAGGCTGATAGGCCGCTATCTCGGCGCCCAAGCGGTGGTTCGCGGCAGCTCAGGACAGGTGCGCACGTCGCTGCCGGCGGCCGCAAAAGTCAAGCTGCCGAGCTCGGGATCGGCCACGATCGCGGGCAAGCAGTACAAAGTCGGCTCGTTTCACCTCGGCGGCTGGGAGGGCGAAACGCTGACGGTATGGGTTCTGAAGGCGCTCTGAGCGACCGCCTGAAGCGAGGTGCCGGCCGGCCTGCCCGGGCAAAGGGCCTGGCGCTGGCGGAGGGCCTGGCGCTCGCAGCAATCGTGGCGGGCGCTGTCGTGCTGCGCGTCGTACACCTTGGAAAGGTGGTCAGCGACCCCTATTACGACTCCGCAATCCGCTCGATGGGCCTCTCCTGGCACAACTTCCTCTTCGGCGCACTTGAGCCCGGCGGAGGCGTCTCGCTGGACAAGCCACCGCTGGATCTGTGGCCGGCAGTGGTCTTCAGCAAGCTCTTCGGCTTCTCCTTGACCACGATCAGGTTACCCGAGGCGCTCGCGGGCGCCGTGGCCGCGGCGCTTCTGTACCTCGCCGTGCGAGCGGCGTTCGGACCGCGGGCGGGCCTTGGCTCCGCGGCCGCGCTGGCGGTGATGCCAATTGAGGTGATCACCGCGCGCAGTGACACCACCGACGCGATCATGATGGCGTTGACCGTGCTCGCCCTGTGCTTGGTGGTGCGGGCCGTCGCAACCGGACACGGTCGCTGGCTGCTCTTGGCCGCCGCTGCAATGGGGATCGCGTTCAACGTCAAACTCACCGAGAGCTGGCTGGCGTTGGCGCCGCTGGCGCTGATCGCACTGCTTGGCCTACCGCGGGGGCGGCTGAGGTTCCTGCTCGGCGGTGGCGCGGTGTACGTGGCGGTGACGCTCTCGTGGTTGACCGTGACGCTGCTCGTGCCCGCGCACAGCCAGCCGTACGCCGTGGGTTCGACCAACGGCAGTCCCTGGGACGCCGCGTTCGTCTTCAACGGCGTGGATCGCCTCAGAGGTGTCAACGGGATCGAAGGCCACACGGGGTACTTCGAAGCCACCAAGCGCTACCCCCACGCCACCGAATCGCAGCGCAACGCGATTCCGATCACCGCGCCGTCGCCCACGCGCCTGCTCGTGCGCTTCGGGCCCCTGTCGGGACAGCGGCTGGGGCTGGAGGCGCTGGTGGGCCTGCTGCTGGGCATCCCCGCGGGGCTGCTTGCGTGGGGCCGGCGAGGCCGCGGCGGCGCGCCCAGGCAGGCTGTCGCCGCGGGGCCGGCCCCGCCGTCTGCGCGCGGAGCAGATCAGCGGCCGGGGATGCAGGGACAGGTTCGCCGGGCCGTGCTCGCGGGCCTTTTGCTCTGGCTCGCGGAGGGGGTCGTGCTGTTCAGCGACCTGCCGCGCCTGCATCCGCGCTACACCGAGGCGTTTACGCCGGCAGCCGCGGCGATGGTGGGTGTGGGGGTCGCGTGGGTGACCGCGCAGCGCAACCTCGGCCGGTCGCTGTGGCTTGGGCTCGTAGCGCTTGTGGTTGTCGCCTACACGGAGCGCCTGCTCTACGGGACCAGCGCCGTCTGGTGGATCATCGCGGGTGCCGCAGTGCTTGCGCTGGCGCTGAGCGCAGCGCCTGTGGTGCACAAGCTGGCGTTCTTGCCCCTGCTGTGCTGTGTACTCGCGAGCCCGCTTTCTGCCGCTCTCGGGGCGGTCAACGAAAACGCCTCCGACGGCAACGTTCTGGGCGGTCTGCCAAAGACCCAGCTTGACCGGATGAGCTCATACCTGACCGCGCACAAGCGATCGGCCTACTACGAGACCGCCTACGACGCCGCCACGCGAATGGGCGCCCTGGTCCTACACGATGCCCAGCCGGTCCTGGCGCTCACGACCGTGGAAGGACACGTGATCGTCACGCCATCGCGCCTGCACGCGTTGGTCGCTAACGGAAGGGTCCGATATGCCGTTCTGACGGGCCCGTGTACGGCCCCCAAAGCGACCAACGCGGACTGCTCGGCGCCGGTGGAATGGGTCCGCCACAACGGCAGCGATATCTCCTCGGACGCCGGGGTCTCGCGGGGAACGCTGTGGCAGCTGCAATCCGCCGAAGACCTTCATCCCCGCTAGAGAACACTGCCGCTACGTTTGGCGGCGCCTTGTCGCATAATCCTTGCGTGGACTTCGCCGGGTTCACGTCCCCAGCCAGCCGACAGGAGGCAGCATGAGCACTACCGGTCAGACCCAGGCTCCCGCGGCGACCCCGCAGGGCGACCCGCCTCGGGAGTCGGTGACCGTGACCGACAACCGCACCGGTCGCAGCTACGAGCTGCCGATAACGGACGGCACGGTGCGCGCGACCGATTTGCGCCAGCTCAAGGTCACCGATGATGACTTCGGGCTTATGGCCTACGACCCGGGATACGCGAACGTCGCCGCGTGTCGCAGCGCCGTCACTTACCTCGACGGGGATGCCGGCATCCTCGAGTACCGCGGCTATCCGATCGAGCAGCTCGCCGAGCAGTCCAACTACCTGGAGGTCGCCTACCTGCTGATCCACGGCGAGCTGCCAACGCCCACGCAGTTGGATGCATGGACCCATGAGATCACGATGCATACGTTCGTACACGAGAACGTCAAGAGCTTTATGGAGGGCTTTCGCCACGACGCACACCCGATGGGGATGCTGCTGAGCTCGGTGGGTGCGCTTTCGACCTTCTATCCGGACGCCGCGCAGATCGATGACCAAGAGATCCGCCATTTGCAGACGATCCGGCTGATCGCCAAGGTGCCGACGCTCGCGGCGTTTGCCTATCGCCACAGCCGCGGTCAGCCCTACGTATACCCCGACAACGAGCTCTCCTACGCGGGCAACTTCCTTTCGATGATGTACAAGATGACCGAGCTCACCTACCACCCCGATCCGAGGCTGGAACGGGCGCTGGACGTGCTCTTCATCCTCCACGCCGACCACGAGCAGAACTGCTCTACAACCGCCGTGCGCGCGGTGGGCTCCTCCCGGGTTGACCCCTACTCGGCTGTCGCCGGTGGCGTTGCCGCGCTCTACGGCCCGCTGCACGGCGGCGCCAATGAGGCTGTGCTGCGGATGTTGAAGCGAATCGAACGCAAGGAGAACATTCCGGACTTCCTGAAGGGCGTCGAGCAAGGCAAGGAGCGCCTGATGGGCTTCGGCCACCGCGTCTACAAGAACTTCGACCCGCGGGCGCTCATCATCAAGTCAGCTGCCGAGGATGTCTTTGCGGTCACGGGCCGCCGCAACCCACTGCTGGATGTCGCGCTTGAGCTCGAGCGGATCGCGCTTGAGGACGAGTACTTCATCAGCCACAAGCTCTACCCCAACGTGGACTTCTACTCCGGGCTGATCTATGAGGCGCTGGGGCTGCCAGTCGAGATGTTCCCTGTGATGTTCGCGATCGGCCGGACCTCGGGGTGGGTGGCCAACTGGCTTGAGCAGGTGCAGGATCCCGAGCAGCGGATCGCGCGACCGCGCCAGATCTACACGGGCGTGCGCAAGCGCGACTATGTGCCTGCCTCGGCGCGCTGAGCAAACGCCCATACGCGGAAATGCGGGCAACGCGCCGACGCGCGCCTAAGAGCCGGGACTGCCAACGAGCACAGGTGAGAGCGCAAGCGAGGCGCCATTGGCACTCAGCCACGCGCGCTCGCTGCGCCAGGTCGGCCAATGGCGCTCGACCAGCGCCCAGAAGCGCGGCGAATGGTCGGCGATCTCGAGATGGCAAACCTCGTGCCAGACCACGTAGTCGAGTACCCGCTCGGGTGCCAGCAGCAGCCGCCAGTTGAAGCTCATCAGACCCTGCGCCGAGCACGACGCCCAGCGCGTGCGCTGTGAGCGGATTGCCACGCCACGGTAGGGCCGTCCCGTGATCGCAGTCGCGCGGTCCAAGCGTCGGGAGACCTCGTCGCGTGCGGCGCGCCGGTAGAAGCGCTCGACCGCTTCACGAACATCACCCTCACCCACAAGCAGGTGCTCGCGCACGCGGTGTACCCGCTGGCGACCCGGCTCAGCGACCAAGACCAGGCGGTCGTCGAGGTACGGCACCGTGCCATCGCGGCCAGGCAAACGCGCCAGCGCCGAGCGTGCCTCGGCCAAGCGCCGCTGGATCCACGGAGCAAGCTCGACTACGGCGGCCGCCGCTGCGCGCTGGGGCGCGCGCTGGGGCAGCACAACCTCGACGCGCGCCTGCGGGGTCACGTTCACGCGCACGCGCCGTGCGCGTGACGAGCGCCTGACGCTGTATGCGATCTCTGCGGCCACCACTGATTCGGAGCGTACGCGCTCCCACGGACGAGCGTGACACCGATCTCGCCGCCAATTGGCCGGCAGCGCAGCGCGCCACACTAGGCGACGTTCGCGGCAGTCTCGGTCAGGCGCAGCGCACTGAGGATGGCTCGTGTGGCGGGCGAGCGGTTGAGCGTGTAGAAGTGGATCCCTGGGGCTCCCGCGGCCAGCAGCTCGGCGCACTGCAAAGTGGCATAGGCCACGCCGAAGTCCCTCACTGCCTCCGGCTCACCCGCGCGTGCGTGCAGCTCGCGATCCAGGCCCGGCGGGATCGAGGCTCCACAGAGCTCGGTCATGCGCTTGAGCTGGCCGACCTGCGTGATCGGCAGGATCCCCGGGATGATCGGCACCTCGATCCCGGCGTCACGCGCACGCGCCACGAAATCGAGGTAGACGGAGTTGTCGAAGAACAGCTGGGTGATCAGAAAGTCCGCGCCGGCGCGGACCTTGTGCGAGAGGTACTCAAGGTCAGCTTCGGGGCCGGCCGCTTCGATGTGTGTCTCAGGAAAACAAGCGGCGCCGATAGCAAAGTCATGTCGCTCCTTGATCAGAGCCACCAGTTCGTGGGAGTACTCAAGCCCCCCCTCGGCCTTGGTCCAGCGCTTCTGATCGGCCGGGGGATCACCGCGGAGGGCTAGCACGTTTTCGATCCCCGCTGCTGCCATCTCGTCAAGGATGGCCTCGATTTCTGACACGCTGGCGCCGGCGCACGTAAGGTGGGCCATCGCCTCCAGGTTGTGGCTCTGTCTGATCCCCTTCACGATCTCGATCGTGCGCGCACGCGTGGAACCGCCCGCGCCGTATGTCACCGACACGAAGGCCGGTTGCAAAGGCGCGAGCCGAACGAGAGCGTCCTGGAGGTTGCGCTCCCCCTCCGGAGTCTTGGGGGGAAAGAACTCAAAGGAGAAGGGAGGACCGTCGCTGCCGGCGCCATTGCGGCCGGCCAGAATGTCATCGATGCGCATAGCCCGCAAAGCCTAACACGGTCGTGTTAAGGTTTGGCGGCGCCGGCGTGCGTTTCGGCGCCCGCCTGGTCAGCCTCGGCGGCGGCCGGGGCCACGGGCCGATCGCTCCCCAACCACCGCTCCGGCTCGCCCGCGATCACGTATGCGAGCCCCGCCGTGTGCAGGTGTGCCAGGTAGCACAGGATCTTTGAAAGAAGCCAGTGGGCGTTGGCCTGCGTGACCGCTTCGCCGTAGACGCGCGGCACGATCTCAAAAGGGCTCAGCGGCTCAAGGGCGATCGCCTCCGCCACGGCTGCAAGGCGCTGATCGACAAGTGTTCGGCTGGCGTCGATGTGAGCGCGCACGTCGGTGAACGTGCGTCCATGTCCGGGCAAACACAGGCGCGCATTGAGCCCGGCCACGAGATCCAGGGAGCGCAGGTATTCGCCAACGGGATCGGGCGCCGAGCCGTAGTCAAAGTACAGCGAGATGCGGCCGAGCAGATGATCGCCGGAGATCAGCAGGCGGTGCTCGGGTTGGTAGAGGCAGACGTGTGAGGGTGCGTGGCCGGGCGTCTCATACGTCGTCCAGGTCCCCAGATCGGTGTCGACCGTGACGCCGTCTACAAGTGCGCGGTCGGGCTCGGGCACGGGAAAGACCTCCAGGTCGCCGGAGCTGCGCTCGGCGGCGTAGCGGCGCAAGGCCGCCTCGGGCACGCCGCTCTGACGGGCAACCTCGAGCTGGCGTCCCAGCACTGCCTGCGGATCGGAGATCATCCGCCGCAGCCCATCGTGGTTGGGGTGCATCCAGAGTTCGCAGCCGGCACGCGCGACGATCTCTCCGGCCTGGCCGCAGTGGTCCAGGTGGGCGTGGGTGCAGACCACAAGCACCACCTGCTCGACGCGTAGGCCACACATCGCCATCGCCCGCTCAAGCTGCGCCATCGAATCCGGCTGGTGCATCCCGGTGTCAAAAAGCACAACTCCGTCACCGGACTGCACGGCCCAGGAGTTGCAGTGCGGCACGCCGGGCCAGGGAAGAGGCAGGCGCAGCCTGAAGACGCCCCGCTCCACGCGTTCGCCTCGTCCCAGCTCCGGGTTGCGCGCCCGCTCGGCCACCGTGACCAGGGTATTGCGTTGCCGGCGCAGCGCGTGCCCGGGCCCGGCCGGCCGTGCCCCGCACCATCTCGCTTGCACAGGCGCTTGCAGTGGCAAACTGTGGCGGTGCCAGTACAACCCGTGCTTGCACCTCGGCAGCTCATCACTGCCGAGCCCAAGCTGATCGCCAGCGGCGTTTGGCTGGTGCAAGGGCAGCCAGGGCGGCTGAACGTCTACCTGATCGAGGACGAAGGCGCGGTCACGATGTTTGACGCAGGAGGGCGCACGATGGCCTCCACGCTGCGGGCCGCGAGCGCATCCATGGGCGGCCTGCGCAGGGTCGTGCTCGGGCATGCCCATACCGACCACCGCGGTGCCGCGCCCGCATTGGGCACTCGGGTCCTGTGTCATGCCGACGAGGTGCTTGACGCCGAAGGCAGCGGCGGCTTTCGCTACTGGCCACGGGGCCTGGCGGGTCTGCCGACCCCCCAGCGCCAGCTGCACAGGGTGCTACACCGCGTCTGGGACGGCGGACCGGTCAAGATCGCCGAGACCCTCGCCGAGGGCGACCGGATCGCGGGCTTTGAGGTCGTGCACCTGCCCGGCCACGCACCGGGGCTGATCGCGTTGTGGCGCCAACAGGACCGCCTCGCGCTCGTCAGCGACGCTTTTTACACGGTTGACATGTGGGGCCGACACTGCCTGCCGATCCTGCCGGAGCGGACCTACAACTTCGACACCAACGAGGCTCGTGGGAGCCTGCGAAAGCTCGCGGCGCTGGAACCGGCGGCGGTCTGGCCGGGCCACGGTCGAGGGATCGTCGGCCAGGTGCGCCGGCAGCTGGAGAACGCCGCCGAGAGCCGCTGACCGCAAGGCTCACGAGAAAAATACCGAGACAGACAGCCACGGCCGCTACCGTGCCGTCGATGCGACGTACCAAGATCGTGGCCACCATCGGACCGGCTTCGCGCGAGCCCGACACGCTGCTGGCGATGGTGCGCGCGGGGATGGATGTGGCGCGCCTGAACTACTCCCACGGCACGCTCGCAGAGCACGAGGAGACAGTGCGACGCGTGCGCCAGGCGGCGAACAAGGTGGGGCGCCCGATCGCAATCCTCCAGGACCTGCCCGGGCCAAAGCTGCGTATAGGCCCATTGGCCAACGGCGTCGTCGAGCTGAAGCCCGGCGACGTGATCACGTTCACATGCCGCGGCGATGACCAGGAGGGCGACGCCCAGCACATGACGATCTCCTGGGCCGGGCTGGCCGAGCTACTCGAGCCGGAGGCCGTTTTGTACCTGGCCGACGGCTCTGTGCGCCTGCGCGTGCGCGACGTGCGCCCCAACGAGAGCGAGATCGATGCCACGGTCGAGGTCGGCGGCGCGGTGGCCTCGCGTTGTGGCGTCAACATCCCAGGCCCTGTCGACGGGTTGCCGGCAGTACCGGAGGAGGACCTCGAGCTACTTGCCCACGGCGAGTCGATCGGTGTGGACCTGGTGGCGCTGTCGTTCGTACGCCGTCCCGAGGACGTTGAGCTGGTGCGCGGCCACACGCGCCTGCCGTTGATCGCCAAGATGGAGCGCCCGCAGGCCGTCGAACAGGCCGAGGGCATCCTGGAGGCGGCCGACTGCGTGATGGTCGCGCGCGGGGACCTCGGGATCGAGCTGCCAATCGAGCGCGTGCCGATCGTGCAAAAGCAACTCTTGCGGCTCGCTGGAGAACTGGCGCGCCCGTCGATCACAGCGACGCAGATGCTCGACTCCATGGTGATCTCCTCGCGCCCCACCAGGGCCGAGGTGGCAGACGTGGCCAACGCAATCCTCGACGGCACGGACGCCGTGATGCTCTCGCAGGAGACCGCCGTCGGAAAGCACCCCGTGGAGGCCGTCGCGATGATGGCCGCGATCGCAGAGCAGACCGAGCCGATCGCCAACTACGAGGTCTGGAACGAGCACCGCGTGCGGCGTGGTTACAACGACCCCGACTACACCGTCGCCCACGGCGCGTGCGTGGCTGCGCGCGAGCTGCGGCTCGACGCGCTCGTCATCCCTACCCTGTCGGGTCGCTCCGCGCGCCTGGTCTCGGCGCACCGCCCAACCGTGCCGATATACGCGCTTTCGCCCGGCAAGGAGACGGTCCGTCGCTGCGGGCTGATGTGGGGCGTGCAGGCGGCGTCGATGAACCGTCACGAGACCACGGAGGGGCTGATCGCCGAGGCCGCCCGGCGGGTGGTTGAGCTCGGCTGGTGCGGGCCCGGTCAGCGAGTTGGCATCACCGCGGGGTTGCCCAGCGGCAGGCCGGGGACCACGAGCCTCGTGCAGATCCAGGTGCTCAACTAGGCACGGCCGCGTTGGCGCCGAGCGCGCCCGTCTGACCGTAGAACTCTGCCTCCTGGCGCCCGAGCTCGGTCACGGGCTCATCGCCGTACATCCACTCGCGCGCAATCCTGTGCCAGTTCGCGCGCGGACGCAGCTGCGCGAGCATGGCCATTGTCAGTACCTCCATGCGGCGGCCAAAGATGTGCTCGGGCAGGATCGTCTGGTGTCGCATCTCACTGAAGTGTCTGGAGCGTGGGTCGGCGCTCTCGATCATCACTGCAGTCGCCATCTCCGGCGTCAGGCCGACCACTTCGTCAGCGGTGGTGTACCACCAGATGCCGTCCTCGATAAAGGCCATCAGGCGTTCGGGGTCGACGCGATCGGGCTCTGGCAGAAAGCCGTTGTCGGCCAGCAGCCTGTGCAGGCCCAGGGCATCGCGCTCCACGACAGCCCGCTGCGCGGCAAGCTCCAGCTCCACAGCGCTGCGATCGACGACCTTAAAGAGCCCGAAGTCCAGGAACGCCACGCGCCCGTCGGCCAGCAACAGGAAGTTGCCCGGGTGCGGGTCGCCGGAGAACTGCCTGTGGCGGTACATGCAGCCCAGAAAGAAGCGAAAGATGATCTCGCCGATGCGGTCGCGCTGGGCCTGTGGGTAGCGCCGCAGCGCTTCAAAGCCCACCCCGTCGACGAACTCGCTCACGAGCACGCGCTCGCGCGAGAGCTCGGACACGACGGCAGGCACGACGATGAAGGGGTGGCCATCAAAGATGCGCGCCAGCCCGCGCTGGTTTGAGGCCTCAAGCTCGTAGTCAAGCTCGTCGCCGATGCGCGCCTTGACCTCGGCGGCGATCGCCGACGCGTCGAGGTGCGGGGTCATCCGCTTCATCAACCGGATCACGATCTCCATGTTCTGCAGGTCAGCCCGGACGGCCGCCGCCACCCCTGGGTACTGCACCTTGATCGCAACCTCGCGCCCATCGCTGCGCAGCGTGCCCCTGTAGACCTGCCCGATCGACGCCGCCGCGATCGGCTCCGGGTCAAACTCCGAGAACACCGCCGAGATCGAGTCTTCGAGCTCGTCCTCGATCACCCGGCGCATCTGCCGAAACGAGACCGTTGGAGCGGCATCGCGCAACTTGGCCAGCTCGCGCTGGAACTCCTCACGGTACTCCGCCGGCACGAGCCCGACGTCGATAAACGACATCAGCTGCCCGATCTTCATCGCTGCGCCCTTCATCGATCCGAGCGCCGCCACGATCTGCTTGGCAGTCTCTATCTGGCGCCGGGCCAGCGCCTCCTCGGCGGCCTCGTCGCTGCGAGCGACGTTGGCGGCGCGGGTCCCAAGCTGCTTCATCGCCTCGCCCGCCGCGAGCCTGCCTACAGTGGCGCTGCGGCGCACTCTTGATGTTGGGATGTTCTCGCGCGCCACGTCCCTTGATCTTAGGCGGCCCTAGGCTCGCAACTCAACGCGCGAGCCGGGCACGATGTCATCGGCGCCGCCGGGCCAGCGCACCCAGGCCTTGTGTCCGCCGTCGTAGTCGGGTGCGAGCAGGATCAGGGTTGCCGGTTGCCCCAGCGCGACACACGGTCTGGACCCCTCGCGGTCAAGACGCCGCCAGGTGCGAATGAAAGGGTTGCGTTCCCACTCGCGCGCCACCGTCGTGGAGTCGGTGTGGCCGGGGTACACGACGGTGTCACCGCTGAGCTCCATCAGCGTGCCCATGATCGAGTCCTTGAGGTCCTGATAGCTCGTATGGCCCGGCGCGTGCAGCCCACCGACGGAATCGCGAAAGAGCGTGTCGCCGGTGAATACGGCGACCGCGGCGGTGGCGTCGTCCAGCGCTTCTGCGTCGGCGTAGGCGGGGCCAGTGTCTGTGACCAGAAACGAGAGCATCCCCGCGGTGTGACCGGGCGTGTGCAGCGGCCTGATCTCCAGCGCGCCAACCGTAAGCGTGTCACCGGCCTCGACCGTGCCCGTCGAGACGCCATCGGCGAGCAGTTCGCGCTCGACGGGGTCAAGCAGCACCTGCATATCTGGCCAGCGCGCCAGCAGCGTGGCGGTCTCGCTCACATGGTCGAAATGATGGTGGGTGAGCAGCACGTGCGTCGGTTGTAAATCGTGGCGCTCGGCGAACTCGATCAAGCCCTCGACGGGGCCGCCGGCGTCGATAAAAACGGCCGGCCTGCGCTCGCCGCCGGGACCGGCCGCGACCAGGTAGGTGTTCGACAGGAACTGCGGGTGCATCGATCGCTCAACGAGCATTGTCGGCATGGTTGCACGAGCGCCCCAGCCGCGGCGCTCCCCGCTAGAGGGCGCGCTCGATGAGCTCGATGCGGTAGCCGTCCGGGTCTCGGACGAAAGCCAGACGCGAGCCACCATCACGCACGGTGTACGGCGGGCGCTCGGGCTCGATGCCCTGCTCGGCCAGGCGCGCGAGCGTGGCGTCGAGATCTCGAGCCGTGATCGCGATGTGTCCGTAACCCGTTCCAAGCTCATAGTGCTCGACGCCGAAGTTGTAGGTCAGCTCAAGACGGGGGCTGTCACCGTCGCCGGGCTGGTTCATAAAGACGTTGATAGCCTCGTCTCCAATTGGCATCCGTGCGACCTCATCGAAGCCGAGCGCCTTATAGAAGGCCACCGAGCGGTCGATATCGGTGATCCGATAACACGTGTGAAGCAGGCTCACTTCGGCCAGTCTAGGGCCGCCGGAGCCCGCGCCGCCGGGAGCTTGTGCGCCATCGGGCGGCACAAGCTGCAAGGATCCGCGCATGGATACCGAAACCGTTGACCAGCAATACACACAGCTTCAGACCGAGTTTGCAGACGTGGCCAAGTCCGTACAGGAATTTGCCGCCAAGCTTCAGACGGCAGCGCAGGGCGGTGACTCAAACGCCAAGGAATGGCTTTTGGACCTCAAGCAGATCGCGATCGACGTCAAGGACGAGCAGATGCAGGTCAACAACCTGCTGACCGCGCTGCACCAGTTCGTGGCCAACGCCGCCCAGGAGGTGCAGCAGGCCCAGGCGCAGGCGCAGCCACAGCCGGGCTACCAGCAGCCGATGGGCCGCATGGGGATGGGTATGGGCGGCGGCATGGGTGGCGGCATGTTCGGTGGCTTTCTCGGTGGCGGCTTCGGTCGCGCGATGGAGATGGGCGCCGGCATCGGCCTGGGCGAGGACCTGATCAACAGCATCCTCTGAGGCCAGTCCCAACTCGCTACCCTGCGCGCTGGAACCTATGGCGGACACGACCGGCAAGATTGCAAAGAACCTGAGGGCCTTCGCGCAGGCGCTCGCCGACCACGACCGCCGTAACCCCACGCACACCGCCTACGGGATCGGCCTCTCGTACTTCGACCTGGAGCGTCTCGGGCTCGAAGAGGGCGAGGAGATCCTACCCGGCATCAAGCTCCTGATCGATGGGGGCGTAAGCGGCAATTTCCGCATCCTCTGCGACAGCGAGCACGAGCAGGAGGACGAGAAGTCCGAGGAAGTTCAGCAGGAAATCGTGCTCGCGATCAGCGCACCCCACGGCACCGAGAGCGGACCCGAGTTCGACTCCGGCCGGTCCGGATCCGACGAGTAGCACCAGCGCCGTCGGAGCCGTGGGCGCTGTGGGCGCTAGCCGGTGGCCGGCAGGTTGACCGGCACGCCCGCGCGCTCGCCGATCATGCGCATCAGCTTTTCGATCGTGGGGCAGGCGATGTTGTGGCGCGCCGCGGCGCGCAGGACCGCGCCAGGGATCGCGTCGAGCTCGGGTGGGCGACCGGCAGCGATGTCGCGCTGCATCGAGCTGCCCAGGGTTGCATGGGCGTAGCCGTACTCGGCCAATGTCTGCGCGGGGTCGATCTCGGCGCCTTCGGCTTTGGACACGGCACAGGCCTCAGTGATCGCGCCTTCGAAGTCCGCATAGAGCGCCGGCGTGGACTGGATCTCGCCGAGCAGCTTGTCGTAGGCGCTGGTCACGCACGCCAGCGCGTTGATGCGGACGAGCTTTGACCACATCACCTCCGCCTCCGAGTTGCCCACGCCGGCTGGAACGCCGGCATCGGTGAGAATCTTCGCAAGCGTCTGCAGCGTCGCCTGCAGCGCCGCGTTGGCGCTGGCCATCTCCACGTACAGAAACGGGCTGGTCTGCGCCACGACACCGGGCTCGGGGCGATCGGACTCAACACGGATCGTCCCCGCAGCGACCACACCGGGCCCAAAGCGCTCGCGCAGGACCCCGAGGTGGTCGAGACCGTTCAGCAGCGGCACCACGAGCTCGGGCTGAGTGTCGACGCGTTGGAGACTTGAGGCCAGGCCGGCGGCCTTGGTGGCAACCAGCAGCGCGCTCACTGGCTCGTCGAGCCGACTGACCACACGCGGGTGGGCCACGAAATCCCCGAGCACCACGCTGTTGATCTGCAACCCTCTCGCAGCCACGACCTCAGCAGTGGACTCCCGGGCCACGAGCACCACCAGGGAACCTGCGCGCTCAAGCGCGCCGGTAAGCAGCCCGCCCACGCCACCGGGACCTAGAATCGCGATCTTCATCAGCAGGTCCGGTGCGGCATCGGTGGATCCATGATGACGGACAGAGAGCCCGTGCACCTCTTCCCAGGGCCTGAGCGACAGGCGTTTGCAGGGTGGCAACGCCGCGGGGCCGGCTCGCATTAGCCTCTGTGTGAATGGCGCAAGGAGGTAGCCCAACGGAGGCGGCCGCACCCGTCGAGCCCGTAGTCCTGGCTCGCGGCCCGTGGACCGTCGAACAGGTCCAGGCGCACTGGACCGATAAGCAGTTCGAGCCATCGCAGGCCAACGCACAGGCTGCGGACGCCGCAATCGCAGCGCTGAAGCAGCGCGGCTCGCCGAGTCACGATGGGGTGGCAGCGCGGCTCGCCGGCTACAGCGTCGAGGGGGATGCACTCGTGCTGCAGCTACAGCCGCTGCGGTGGGCGCTGCGTCTGGTCAAAGGCGACGACTCGCACAGCATCGCCGCGATGTGCGTCACGCGTTCGGCCGACGGTCGCTGGCTGGCGGGGCGCCGCGCCGCCTGGTTGGCCTCCTGGGCGGGCCGGTGGACGCTCGGCGCAGCCGGGGCAGTTGACAGCGGTGAGAATCCAGTCGACACGCTCGTGCGCGAGCTGGAGGAGGAGTGGTCGGTGACACCGGAGCGCATCCGCTGCGAGGCCCTGATCGAGCTTCCACAGCGGCTGATCATGTTTGTCGGCCAAGCCTGGCTGCCGTCCGGCGCACAGGTCAGACCCGATGCCGAGCACGACGCTTTTGAGTGGTGGCCGGCGGAGATCGACGACTGGCCGCAGCAGGCCGAGCCGCCGTTGCCGCGCATGGCGCGGATGCTGTCGGCGTAGTTAGGTCCTCCCGTGCCTGCCGAGTTCACGCGCTCGAAGTGGTTCACGCGCCTGGAGTGGATCTCCTTTGCCCATTCGTGCATTTACCTCTCGTTGCTCGTGTGTGCCTTTGTGGCGGGCCAGCCGCAGCCGGAGACGTTCATCCTCGGCCTCACCCATGGCCTTCTGTGGATCTTCATGTCGCTGGCGTGTCTCGTTGCGGTGCGCCTGCGGATCGTGCCCCTACGCCTTGCGGTGGCCGTGGCGGTGCTCGGCGGCATCGGACCCTTCTTCGGCTCCTACGAGTTCGTGCGCGAGCAGCGGCGAACGCGGCTCCTAGCCGACGATGACAATGCTCTCAGGACCACTCACGGTCTCAAAAAGGCGCGCTAGAGTTCAGATCAGGAGATGGCGACGAGCACCATGATCGAGGTCCGGATGCCCGAGATGGGTGAGTCGGTGACCGAGGGGACTGTGCTGGAATGGCACAAGCACGAGGGTGAGCCCGTAGGCGCATCGGAAACCCTCGTCGAGATCTCGACCGACAAGGTCGATGCCGAGGTGCCATCCCCGGCCGCCGGGACCCTCGCCAAGATCCACGTCGAGGAGGGCCAGACGATCGAAGTCGGGACATTGCTCGCCGAGATCGACCCCAATGGCAGTTCGTCACAGCCAAACGGGGCAGCCGCAAAATCAAACGGCTCCTCGGCGCCTGCCAACGGCGCAACCGAGGCACCAGGCGCCGCCGCGCCTCTAGCCGCCGATGCGCCTTCCGCGCCTGCCGATGCGCCGAGCAGCCAGGCAGCGACAACGGCCGACGACGGCGCAGGCAGGACCACTGGCGAGGTCGTGGATGTGATCACGCCCGCCGCCGGCGAGTCGGTCACCGAGGGCACGATCCTCGAATGGCACGTCAAGGTCGGCGACTACATCAAGGCCGACGACGTGATCGTCGAGATCTCGACCGACAAGGTGGATGTCGAGCTGCCCTCTCCTGCCGGCGGCAACGTCACGGAGCTGCTCGTGGCCGAGGGCGACGTTGTTGGGGTGGGACAGGTGATCGCGCGCATCGCCGTTGTCGAGGGCGCCCCACGGCAGCCGGCCTCCGCGCCACCGGGCGAGCCCGTCACAGCTGACCGCGGAGCTGCTCAAGCGGGTGCCATTGCGGTGCCGGACGGTACGCGCATATCTCCCGTGGCGGCACGCGCTGCGGTCGCCAACGGCGTCGACGTGGCCAACGTCGCCGGCAGTGGCCATGGCGGCCGAATCGTCAAAGCGGACGTGCTGGCGGTCGCCGACGGGACCAGCGCCGCTCCGGCTGCGGTCGCGTCAAAGCCCGAAGCGAGCACAAAGCCGCTGCGCGGCGCGGGGGCAGCGCTTGCGGCGCATATGGAGCGCTCGCGCTCGATTCCCACGGCCACGAGCTTCCGCACGCTGACAGTCACCAGCTTGGATGGACGCCGTCGCGAGCTGAAGGCGGGCGGCCAGAAGGTCTCCTTCACCCATCTGATTGCCTACGCGATCGTCCGCGCCGCTGCGCAGATGCCAGTCATGGCGCACCACTTCGCCGAGATCGACGGCAAGCCGAACCGCGTCGATGACGGACAGGTCAACCTTGGCCTAGCCGTGGACGTCGAGCTCGATGGTGGCGGGCACACGCTGCTGGTGCCCGTGCTGCGTGCAGCCGACCGCATGGACTTCGCGACATTTCTTGACAGCTACGACGCGCTCGTTGCGGCAGCACGCAAGCGTGCGATCAGTCCCGATGACCTCGTGGGCGCGAATATCGTGCTCACGAACCCCGGCGGCATCGGCACAGTCGCCTCGGTGCCGCGGCTGATGGAGGGTCAGGGCACGATCGTGGCCACCGGCGCCATTGGCTACCCGCCGGGCTTTGCCAACGTGGGTGCGGCGATCGGCGCCGAGAAGGTCATGACGATGACCTCCACCTACGACCACCGCGTCATCCAGGGCGCCGAGTCCGGCCGCTTTTTGGCGCTGATCGAGGAGCACCTGCAGGGCGACCACGGCTTTTACGACGACCTGTTCGGCTCGCTGGGCGTAGCGCTGGGTCCAGCGCCTGCCGCGCCCGCGCCGACGTTCAGCGCCTCCGCGGCGGTGGCACAGCCGCAGGCACCGGGCCAGCCGGACTGGGAGCTGCTTGAGGCGGTACAGGCGGCGACCGCGCTGCTGAAGGCCTTTCGCACCCACGGCCACCTCGCAGCGCATCTGGACCCATTGGGCATGGAGCCCGAAGGCGATCCGTCGTTGAACCCCGAATCAGAGGGATTGACACCAGAGCTGATGGCTCGGATCCCGTCACGGATGTTGGGCACGTTCGTGGGCGGGGCCACGCTGGCCGATGCCTACCCGCATCTACGCGAGACCTATTGCGGCACGATGGCGTACGAGATAGAGCACATCGCCTCTCACCGTCAGCGCGCGTGGCTGCGTGAGCAGATCGAGTCCGGCACGTACCGCGTGGAGCTCTCCGGCGAGGAGAGCAAGGTCGTGCTCAAGCGCCTGATCGAGGTTGACGCACTGGAGCGATTTATGCACAAGGCCTACCTCGGCCAGCACCAGTTTTCGATCGAGGGTCTGGATCTGACCGTGCCAATGCTCGACAGCCTGATCCAGCTGTCGGCCGCCGACGGTGCGCGCAGGGTCGTGGTCGGGATGGCACACCGTGGCCGCCTGAACGTGCTCGCCCACAACGTCGGCCGCGCCTACGACACGATCTTTGCCGAGTTCGAGGGTGCCTCGGGGCTCGAGGCCGACGCCTTGGAGGCGGTGACCACGATCCCCCAGGGGGGTACGGGCGACGTCAAGTACCACCACGGCACACGCGGCCAGTACCAGCTCGCCGACGGCAACACGATCGAGGTTGACCTGGAGTCGAACCCCAGCCACCTCGAGGCCGTGGCTCCAGTCGTGGTCGGCGCCACGCGCGCCGCGCAGACGCTCCGCGACGGCGCCAACGCGGTGCAGGATCCAAGCGTGGCCGTGCCCGTCATCATCCACGGCGACGCCTCGTTCCCAGGCCAGGGGGTGGTTGCCGAAACGCTCAACCTCCAGACCCTCGACGGCTACGCCGTGGGCGGCTCGATCCACATCATCATGAACAACCAGGTCGGCTTTACAACCGACCCCGACGACGCTCGCTCGACACGCTGGGCCTCGGACCTTGCAAAGGGCTTTGACGTGCCCATCATCCACGTCAACGCCGACGACACGGTTGCCTGCATGAGTGCAGTGCGCCTCGCCTTCGCGTTCCGCCAGCAGTTCGGCCACGACGTGCTGATCGACCTCATCGGCTACCGCCGATACGGCCACAACGAGTCCGACGAGCCCGCGTACACCCAGCCCGAGATGTACGCCAAGATCAAGCAACACAAGCGCGTCTGGGAAATCTGGGCTGAAGAGGTCCTGGCAGCGGGCACTGTCACACGCGATGAAGCCGACCGCATGGGCCAGGAAGTGTGGGACAACCTCACCCTGCTGCACCAGCGCCTGAAGGCCAAGATCGCCGCCGCGGCCGAGCACGGCGAATCCAGTCAGGCCACAGGCGAGTACCAGCTGGATCGCACGCCCAGCCCCGACGTCGAGACGGCCGTGCCCGCGGAGCATCTGCAGGCGCTCGGCGAGCACCTGGTAACGGTCCCCGAGGGCTTCACCGTAAATCCCAAGCTCGTCAAGCAGCTTGAGCGTCGGCGCGAAGCGCTGCACGCGACCGGCGAGGTCTCCGAGCAGTCGGCGCGGATCGACTGGGCGCACGCCGAGGCGCTGGCATTTGCGGCGCTGTTGACTGAAGGCACCCCGATCCGACTCACTGGACAGGATACTGAGCGCGGCACCTTCAGCCAGCGCCACATGGTGCTCCACGACGCCAAGACCGGGCGGACGGTCTGTCCGATTCAGCGCCTGCCCGAGGCCAAGGCGCCGTTTGAGCTGCACAACAGCCCGCTGTCCGAGTACGCATGCATGGGCTTTGAGTACGGCTACTCAGAGCAGCGCACCGAGGAGGCCAAGGAGTCCGGCGCAAGGGATTCGCTTGTGCTGTGGGAGGCCCAGTTCGGCGACTTCGTAAACGGCGGCCAGGTGATCGTCGACCAGTTCATCACTTCCGCGCTGGCGAAATGGGGCCAGACGTGCCGCCTGACGCTGTTGTTGCCCCACGGGTATGAGGGCGCCGGCCCGGAGCACTCCTCTGCGCGCCTGGAGCGATTTCTGGCGACCGCCGCCGAGGGCAACATCCGGGTGGCCAACCCGACAACGCCGGCACAGTACTTCCACCTGCTGCGCCGCCAGGCGCTGATCGCCAAGGAGCGGGCGCTCGTGATCATGACGCCCAAGTCGCTGCTGCGCCTGGCTCAGGCCACAAGCTCGCTGCCGGAGCTGGCAGAGGGCTCGCGCTTTCACCCGGTGCTTGCTGAGCCGGGCGTCCCCGACGCCGCGGTCACCCGCCTGATTTTGTGCACGGGCAAGATCTACTACGACCTCATCAGCCACTCCGGGCGCAAGGACAACCGCGGCGTCGCCGTGGGCCGCGTGGAGCTGCTCTATCCGTTCCCGGAAACCCAGCTGCTGGAATTGACCCGGCGCTACCCGAACCTGCAGGAGGTGCTGTGGGCCCAGGAGGAGCCTCGCAACATGGGTGCCCGCGCGCACATGCTGCCGCGGCTTGGCCAGATCATGGCCGACCAGATCCACCTCGGCTACATCGGCCGGCCCGAGCGTGCAAGCCCAGGAGAGGGCTACCCGGTGGCCCATCTGGCCGAGCAGCGGCGCATTGTGCGCACAGCGCTCGATTTGAGCATTCCGATCTCGCAGTACCCGCGTAAGACGCCGGGCGAGCGCTAGCGCCCGCGCCAGACCGGGGGGCGTTTCTCGGCGAACGCGACGGCGCCCTCGTGCGCGTCTTCAGAGCCGAAGACCGGCTCGGAGATCGCCGCTTGGCGCGCGAAGGCCTCGTCGCTGGGCCAGTCCCACTGCTGTTGCAGGATTCGCTTCGATGCAACCAGTGCCAGCGGCGCTCCACTGGCGACCTCGTCAGCGAGCGCAAGCGCCGCCGCGACGGTCGTTCCGGCGGGCACCACGCGGTTGACCAGCCCCAGCGCCGCAGCCCGCTCAGCCACTATCGGCTCGCCTGTGAGCGCCAGCTCCATCGCCACGTGGTAGGGGATCCGCCGGGGCAAGCGCAGCAACGCCCCGCCGGCGGCCACGAGCGAGCGCTTGACCTCGGGGATGCCAAGCCGTGTGCCCTCCGCGGCCACGATCAAATCGCACGCGAGCGCGATCTCCAGGCCGCCGGCCACCGCAAAGCCCTCGACGGCTGCGATCAGCGGCTTGACTGGTCCCCGCCGCACGATGCCCGCGAAGCCACGCTCGCCCACTGACGGCCGCTCGCCGGCGGCAAAGGCCTTGAGGTCCATGCCGGCGCAGAAACCCTTGCCGGCACCCGTGAGCACACCCACACTCAGGTCATTGTCTGCGTCGAGCAGGTCAAGCGCGTCGGCCAGTTGCTGGGCGAGCGCCATATTGACCGCGTTTCGCACCTGCGGGCGGTTCAGCGTGATCAGCAGGACGCGGCCATGGGCGTGCGTGAGCACTGCGCGTGCGTCGGCGTATTCGGCGTTGCCAGGCGGGACGTTCAGGGCGCTTGCTCCGTGCTGTTGTCAGAGGCCGATCACGCGGCCGCCGCGCGCGCCATCGCTTCGACCGCCAGATCGGTTGCACCCATCTTCTTGTAGATGCGCGCGGCGAAGCGGTGAGCACCGACTCCGCTGGTGTCCGCGCGGGCCCATTCGCGCGCCGATCGCGCGGCCGCCTCAAGATTGCCGGCGCGCCAGAAGGCCATGGTCATCAAGCGCAGCACCGCGACGTTGGTCGGCTCCGCGTCACGGGCGTAGACAAGGCGCCGAGCGGCAAGGGCAAAGTTGCCTTCGGACATCGCGTGCTTGGCCGCCGTCAGGAAGCGCTCGGCGCGCTCGGCGGCGAGGTCGGCGGTGGAGAAGTCCACGAAGTGCATGCTCCCTGCGGGCACTGTGCGCACGCCGTGGGCAAAGGAGACCCGCGCCCACTGCTGCACGGCCTGGCCGGCGCCGGTGAAGTAGATCCCTGTGACCGTGCCCACGCCCCACTCCGGGTAGGACATGCAGCGCGCATAGCGGTGCACCACGGAATGGTCGGGCACGCGGCTGCCGAAGGGGTCGTGCTGCTTGCGCTCGGCGGCGTTCTTGCGGGCGCGCTGCTCGGCCTCATACGCGCGCCTGCCGGCCTCGGCGCGGGCCTTACGTGCCGCGGTGGCGCTCGCTTTGACCGCTTGCGCTGAGACGCGACCTCCGCGCGAGGTCTCGGCCAGCCGCTCGAGCAGGTCGGCGGCCTCGTTGACCGCCTTCAGATGGCGCTCGTGGGCAAAGCGCTTGCCCGGCGGCGCCACGTCCGGGTGCCAGTGCTTGGCCATCCTGCGCCGCGCAAGTTGCACTGCGCGCTTGTCAAATGGTGGCTCCAGCTCGAGCAGAAGCAGCTGCTGCTGGATGTCGAGTACTCCCACCGACATGGTCAAGCCACGTTACCGGGTACTGAGGCCAAAGCCAACCGCAGCCCACGCATGGTCGATCGCGGCAGCGGCGGGCGGCCACGCTCGCAGAGCACGTCAGCGCACAGCGCTCAAGCGGCCAAAAGCTGGCGGATCACGTACTGCAGAATGCCGCCGTGGCGGAAGTACTCGGCCTCGCGAGGCGTGTCGATGCGCACGACGCAGTCAAACTCGATCGGCGCCGTTCCATCGGCGCGGTCAGCGGTCACGTGCACGGTGCGGGGCGGCGAGCCGCCGTGCGCCATCGCTTGAGCCATACCGGTGACCGAGACCACCTCCTCACCGGTCAGCCCCAGCGACTGCGCGCTGTCTGCGTCTGCGAACTGCAGCGGTAACACGCCCATGCCGACCAGATTTGAGCGGTGGATGCGCTCAAAGCTTTGGGCCATCACCGCTCTGACGCCAAGCAGGCTTGTGCCCTTGGCGGCCCAGTCGCGCGAGGAGCCCGAGCCGTACTCGCGGCCCGCGAATACCACCAGCGGCGTGCCCTTGTCGATGTAGCGCATCGCTGCGTCATAGATCGGCATCTGCAGGGCTGCTCCGTCGTCGAAGTAGCGCGTGAGCCCGCCCTCACCCAAAGCCGGGCCGCCACCGATGAGATTGCGCAAGCGGATGTTGGCGAAGGTCCCGCGCATCATCACCTCGTGATTGCCCCTGCGCGAGCCGTAGGAGTTGAAGTCCTGCGCTCCGATGCCCTGCTGCAACAGGTACGCGCCGGCGGGGCTGTCGCGCTTGATCGAGCCGGCGGGCGAGATGTGGTCGGTGGTGACGCTGTCGCCGAGCACTGCAAGCACGCGCGCGCCGGCCACATCGGAGACCTCGCCGGGTGCATGCGGCATGCCCGTGAAAAACGGAGGGAGCCGAACATAGGTGGAGCTCTCGTCCCAGGCAAAGAGCGCGCCCGCGCCCACTGGATGCTCAATGGCGCCGGCACCGCTGGCTGAGCCCGATTCGGCCGAAGCGAGCGCCTGCCAGCGCTTGTCTCCATTGAAGACCTCGGCGTAGCTCGCACGGAACATGTCTGACTGGATCGCACCGGCGATCGCATCGGCGACCTCGTGCTCGCTGGGCCAGATGTCGCGCAGATAGACCTCGCGGCCGTCTGCGTCGGCACCCAGAGGCTCAGTGGTCAGGTCGATGTCCATGGTCCCCGCCAGCGCGTACGCGACGCACAGCGGGGGCGAAGCCAGGTAGTTCATCTTCACATCCGGGTTGATGCGTCCCTCGAAGTTGCGGTTGCCGGAGAGCACCGAGACCACTGCGAGGTCCTGTTCGGCTACCGCAGCCGAGATCTCCGGCTGCAGTGGACCAGAGTTGCCGATGCACGTGGTGCAGCCGTATCCGACCAGGTTGAAGCCCAGCGTTTCCAGAGGCGCGGTCAGCCCGGCCCGGTCGAGATAGTCGCTGACGACCCGCGACCCGGGCGCAAGCGAGGTCTTCACCCACGGCTTGCGGCGCAGCCCCCGTTCGGCGGCCTTGCGTGCGAGCAGTCCTGCAGCGACCATCACCGACGGGTTCGAGGTGTTCGTGCAGCTCGTGATCGCGGCGATCACGACGTCACCATGAGCGAGCTGGAAGCTCTCACCGCCGAGGGTGACCGTTGGCCCCGTTTTGGTCATCGGCGCGGCGGCATGCTCGCCCTGCTCGGCGACATGCCCGCCCCAGCGCGCGTGCATGCGCGCTGGGGAGTCGTGGCCGGGGGCACTGTCGGCGGGCGGGTCCGAGGCCGGGTAGGACTCCGCCTCGGCCTCATCGTGGCCGTTGTAGAGCGCCTCGACGCCGTCGGCGTAGTCCGCCAGCGCGCGCCGGAAGGCCTTGCGGGAGTCGCTCAGTGCGACCCTGTCCTGGGGGCGCTTGGGCCCTGCGAGGCTCGGCACCACGGCGTCGAGGTCAAGCTCGATCGTGTCGGAGAACGCCGGTTCGGGCGAGCTCTCGTCGTGCCAGAGCCCTTGCTCGCGGGCGTATGCCTCGACGAGGTCAATGCGCTCCTGAGGGCGGCCGGTGAACTGCAGGTAGCGCACTGTCTCTGCGTCGATGGGGAAGATCGCGCAGGTGGAGCCGAACTCCGGCGACATGTTGCCGATGGTCGCGCGGTCGGTGATCGGCAGCCCTGCCAGGCCGGCGCCGAAGAACTCCACGAACTTGCCCACCACGCCACGCTCGCGCAGCATCTCGGTGACCGTCAGCACGAGGTCGGTCGCTGTTGCTCCCGCGCGCAGCTTGCCGTGCAGCCTGAAGCCGAGCACCTGCGGGATCAACATCGAGATCGGCTGGCCGAGCATTGCGGCCTCGGCCTCGATGCCACCGACTCCCCAGCCCAGTACGCCAAGGCCGTTGACCATGGTCGTGTGCGAATCGGTGCCGACGAGCGTATCGGGGTACGCCTGCACTGGTCCCGATGACGCGGCGGCGGACTCTGCGCCGAAGACGACGCGGGCGAGGTACTCGAGGTTGACCTGATGGCAGATGCCCGTGTCGGGCGGGACCACAGCCAGGTTGCCAAACCCCTCCTGGGCCCAGCGAAGAAAGCCGTAGCGCTCGCCATTGCGCTCAAACTCGCGGTCGGCATTGATTGCAAACGCGTCATGGGTGCCAAACGCGTCCACCTGCACGGAGTGGTCGATCACGAGCTCGACGGGCACCAAGGGGTTGATTGTGTCCGCCGGCCCGCCCATCTCGGTCATGGCGTCGCGCATCGCGGCGAGATCGACGATCGCGGGCACCCCCGTGAAGTCCTGCATCAGCACGCGCGCGGGCGCAAAGGCGATCTCGCGGCTGGGAGTCGCTGTGGGCGACCAGCCCGCCAGCGCCTCGATGTCGTCGGCGGAGACTGTCCCGGACCCCTCGTGCCGTAGTAAGTTCTCTAAGAGAACTTTTAGCGAGTACGGTAGATGGGCGACGTCGAAGCGCTCGCCTACCGCCGCCAGGCGGAAGATCTCGTATTCGCGCCCACCGACCCCCAACGTGCCCCTTGCACCAAAGCTGTTCTGCGACATGGACGCCTCCAGATACGTGTGGTCTGCGTTTTGGCCCTGCGCGTAAGTCTCGCAGAGCCGGGCTGGGTAACGGACCCAGGTGCGCCGATGCGTTGACGTACTCCAGTGCGACGTCAAGCCCCCAAACCGTCAGGTCGACGCAATCACTGCTGCGACAACTTCAACAACAGGGAGATGGGCGTCCATGAGACGGCGCGGGTCGTGGCTGTGCCCGACTGAGCTCGACCGCGCGCGCGTGGTCGATGCCAACGAGCGGGTGCGTACGCTGCGTTGGGTCAGCCTGGGGGCGATCAGTGTGGGCGTGTTTGCGGCCGTGCCATGGCAGGGCTGGTCATGGCCGGCTTTTTTGGCCCCCGTCGCGCTCACGTTCTTGTTCGTGGACCTGACGATCAAGCGCATGCGACGTCCCGAGCGCATGAGCGCCGCCGCGATCCTGGTGACGATCGCGGTGTTGGCGCTGGCCGTGGCGCTGGGGGCCGGCGCCAGGAGCCCGGCGCTTTACCTGCTGGTCCTGCCAGCGTGCATGACCGCTGCGCGGTTCCGCCCGCAGGTCGTGATCGTGGCCGTGCTCTTGACCGTCTGCGTGATCCTCGCGGCCACTTTTGGCGCGCACCCCACGGCCACTGCCAACCATCCCGTACCGGTCCTCGCCACGCTCGTGCTGCTGATCAGCGTGATCTCGATCGTGTGGGCGATCCAGGCGGCCGAGCTGCAACACCGGGATGCCGCCGTGCTCGATCCCCTCACCAAGCTGCTCAACCGCGCCTCGCTGCTGCCGCGCTTTCGCGAGATCTCCCAGCAGGCGCGGCTGACGCGGCGTCCCGTGAGCATGCTGATGTGCGATATCGACTCCTTCAAGGAGATCAACGACGTCTACGGGCACGACCGCGGCGACGCAGTCCTACGCGATGTGGCCTACGAGATGCGCAAGCAGTTGCGCTCGTTTGAGCTCATCTACCGCCTCGGCGGCGAGGAGTTTCTGGTCGTGCTCGCAGGCGTGGGTCGCCATCGTGCCAAGGACATCGCCGAGCGACTCAGAGCGTCGGTGGAGGCGATCAACACGAGCGGCGTGCACGTGACCATCTCCGTCGGCATCAGCGTCGCAAGCGGCGACGAGGTGAGCTTCGAGAGCCTCTACAAGGCCGCTGATATGGCGCTTTACGACGCTAAGAGTGGTGGCCGCAACCGTGTCGTCATGTACGGGCCGAGCGCGGAGGTCGAGCGGCGCGACCCTCCTGCCGAGCCCAGCTCGGCGGATGCGAGCGCCGACCGCGAGCGGGTGCGCACCACCCCTTAGCGACGCCTGCGGACCGGCCCCCAGCAGCCCCTCCACGCGGACCAACGCCCAGTAGACCCCCGCCCCGCTCCGACGTGCTGTGGGCTAGAAGGCCACGGTGGCAGTGGCTTCGGTCAGCGCCAGTCCGGCTTCAGTCGTAACGTGCAGATTGGCTTCGCCGAAAAACAGCAGACTCTCGAGTTCAAACACCGTGGTGGATTCCGCCAGGCCGGTGGTCGGGATCGCGATCGCCCCGTTGTTGGTAAGCAGCCCAAAGCCGCCGGTCATGGTCACCTCGGCTCGGTTGGTACCACTCAGGTTGCTCACGGGATTGCCCCATTCGTCGGTGACGCGAATGTGCGCCTTGAAGCGGTCGAACGGTCCCACGTTTGAGGCTTCACATGTGAACACGCACGTCGCGGAGCCGATCGTGCCGCCGGTCACTTCTGCGTGTGCCCAGGCCCAGTGCTTTGCTGCGGCCGCGACGGGAGCTTTGACAACCACAGTCGCTTCGCCCTTGTTGGCTGTCGTTTCTTCTTCGACCTTCAGGGTCGTTGAGCCGGCGTCGTAGAACTTGAAGCCCGCCACGGTCGCTTCGCCGTTTGAGAAAGTGGGTTCGGTCGTGGCGGAGTAGACGGGCGCGGTGCCGCTGGGCGAGCTCGCGGCGCCGGAGTAGACGAGCTTCTTGCCGGCGGTGCGGGCGTAGCTGGTGAGCACGTTGTGCCATTCATCCCAGGCGGTGAGCTTGGCTTCAAAGGATGAGCCGGCTTCGGGTTCTGTGCTGCTGGGGACTACGTGAAAGCTCTTGAAGGGGCCCGGCTTGACCTTGACCGCGAGCAGATTGCCTTCGTTTGAGACGGTGGCGTCCTTAACCTTGATGTGTGCTTCTTCGACGCTGTACAGCGTCATCTGGCCGTTCTTTGCACCTTCCACGGTTGCCTTGCCTTCGCTGAACTTTATCGGCGTGGCGCTACCCATGGCCGTCGCTGTGCCCGCTTCGCTTGAGACCGTGGGCGCTGCGCCGCTGGGCGCTGGAGAAGCACCTTCGAAGGTCAGGCTGTGCGATCCGGTGTACGTCAATACCGTGTTGTTGGCGGCGTCCTTGGCGGTCACAGTCAGGGCGTCAGTTCCGCCAGCGCTGATTTCGGGGTTCGCGGCTTCGAGCACGAGATGCGTCACCGCGCCAAAGCTGACGCTCACGCTTTTTTCTTCGCTGCGGGAGGTCCAGGACCGCCACACCGCCGTGACCGTGTACTTGTGCGAGCCGATCGAGACGCCGGTCTCGGTGCAGCTCTTGGTCGTGGAGGGAGTACTCGCGGTCGGGCAGCCGCTACCGGGGCTACCGCCTTCACCGACGACGTAGTATTCGACCGTCCCGGGGCCCGGTGCGGTAATGGAAACCCATTCCAGTTCGACCGTACCCGCTCCCGCTGTCGCCTTGGTGATCGTGGGAACGGCAAATGTGGCCACGCCGGCAGCTGGGCTGCCTTCGCCGGCGCTGCTCCAGAAGCCCTGGGCCACGCCAACCACGGTCCCAAGCGCCAGCATGCTGGCGGCGATGACCACCGCGGCGGCGGCGCGGTGGTCTCTCACGAGTGCGCGCTTCCCGTGTAGGTGAGCGCGAACACCGCCCCCCTGCAGCCATCCTGGTCCACCGATTCCAGGTCAAGCAGCTGTACCGACGGCGCGATGACGCCCTGGGCAGGCAGCGAGACAGAGCCGTCGGCAGGCAGAATGACCGGGGACGCCGCCGACACATCAGACTGGGTGATCTCGAGGTTTTCGGCGCTTGCACAGCCGGGGGGTCCGGCCGCTGACACGGTCAGGCCAGTGACGACGAGCGGCATTGGGTTGGGATTTGACAGCGTCAAGGGAAGCGCCTGGGGTGGGGCGCCCGGATAGAGCGTGCCGCTGGCTTGACCGGAGATGTCGAAGTCCTCTGGCGTTCCCGCCGGGATCGCTGCGTTCCCGGCAGGGATCGCGCCGGTGCCGGCGGGGATCGCACCAGCGCCGGCGGGGAGCGCCGGCGACTGTGCGGGTGGCGAGGGAGCAACGATCATCCAGCTGTAGGACGCTGGCCGCCCTGGCTTGCCGCGCTTGACCGTGGCCCTGACCCGAAACGTGTGCTTCCGGCGCGCAAGCGGACGACTGGCGCTCTTTGTGGCCACGCGCTTGCAGCGCGTGGCAGTGTGATGCTTAGAGGTTGTGCGCTGCCGTGTGCAGCGTTTTTTGACGGTTACCCGTGCGACGCCGTATGTCGCGGGCGACGAGCACTTTGAGAATCTGGCTCCGTCCAGCGAGCATTCGAATATCACCTTGCGTTTGCGGTCGGAAAAGGTAAAGCGTGCAGATGTCTGCTCCGTGTTGGCTGCCGGCTTGGCACCAATCCTGGGAGCAGGAACGCTGATGTGCGATGGACGTGCACTGTGGCTGGCAACACGGGCGGCGTAGGCGCCGCCGGCGCACAGGCTGAGCGTGCACGTCGCCGCCAGTGACGCAGTGCCGCTGCTGCTGCGGGCTTTTCTGATCGTGCGAGCAAGCATTTGCACTTCACGCGTTGTCGTGAGGACTGCCTGGTTGCCCCGCTACTCACGCCCTCTGCGTCGCACATGCTCCCAAGGGCCAACGCCCCCGCCGGTCCCTGGGGAAATCAAACCCCAAGGAGCGGCGGCGGCGGGTGGCGGCTGATCGCCGCCACCCCAGACCCTCAAGCAAACCGTGCGGCCTTACGCGTGAATCTGCGCGAAGCCATCCAGTCCGTGGCTAGGAGGCCTGCGCCTTCAGGACGATCGTTGCGCCCTTGCAGGCGTTTTGGATTTCAGTGGTGTCGGTCATGCTCACTGACACCTTGTAGGACTTGGTTTCGCCGGCTGCGATATCCACCTTCGGCGTCTGACTACCGCCCGAGGTGACTGTGAACCAAGACTTTTCGCAGCCGACCGTTCCCGTTTCCTTGATGCTGGTTACGAGGTTCGTCAAATACTCCGGCTGCTGGGCATCCTTGTTTTTGACCGTGACTGTGGCTTCAACGGTACCGCCAGGGTAGAGCCCTG
>CAJCHW010000180.1 GCA_903970125.1 Chlamydiota bacterium | reverse complement strand
CGCTCCTCCGGGGTCATCTTGCGGATGGTCAGCGAGCCGCCGGCCACCTGGCGCTCGATTTCCTCCAAGACCACTTTGCGCCGTGCAGCGGCGCGTTCTGCCTGCGTAACCATACGACCAACGTTAGCGCGCTCTCGAGGTCGCGCTCGACCGGTGGGCGCCTTTGGCCTAGACGCGCACCCGGGGCTGCCGGCGTCGGCGACCGGGGCCCTGCGGACGTGCGGCCCGATTGCCGACTCCCGGAGCGCCATGTTGCTGGCGCTCGTGAGTGGGGCCCGCGCCGAGGCCGTGCTCCAGGCCGAGCTTGCCTGCCAGCTGGCGAATCTGCTGGCGCTCGTCGGCAGCGACAAAGGTGATGCCGATCCCCTTGCGGCCGGCCCGCCCTGTCCGCCCCACGCGGTGGACATAGGCCTCGTGGTCATGCGGCACGTCAAAGTTGATCACGTGCGAGATTCCCACGACATCGATGCCGCGGGCAGCAACGTCGGTCGCAACCAGCGTGTCCACCTCGCCGGACTCAAAGCGGGCAAGTGCCTGCTCGCGCTGGCGCTGTGACTTGTTTCCATGCATCGCGACTGCCTGGACACCCTGAGCTCCCAGGCGCTTGACAAGGCGGTCGGCCCCGTGCTTGGTGCGCACGAACACCAGCGCCAGCTCGCGGTCACATGCAAGCTCTGCCACCAACGCCTTGACCCGATCTTCGCTTGCGGCCGGTACGAATCGATGCTCGACCTCGACGGCAGCGCGGCGTCCGCTCGGGCCGTGCTCGTGCACGACCGGATCGTGGGTGTACTCGCGGGCAAGGCGCCCCGCCTCGCCGTCGAGCGTGGCCGAGAAAAAGAGCGTCTGGCGCTTGGCCGGGCACGCCGCGATGATCCGCTCGACCGCCGGGCGAAAGCCCATGTCGAGCATGCGATCGGCCTCATCGAGCACCAGCACCGAAACGGCGTCAAGGGTGAACGCGCCGCGATCCAACAGGTCCTCCAGGCGGCCCGGAGTCGCGACGATGATGTGCGACCGGGCGGCGTTTGCCGCCTGTTTTGTCAGCCCCACGCCACCGTAGACGGCACAAACGCGCAGTGCGCGCGCACGGGCAACGCCGCGGATCTCGTCGACGATCTGGCTTGTGAGCTCGCGTGTAGGGGCGAGAATGAGCGCACTCGGACGGGGGCCGGCGGCATCGACGGTGTTGGCGATCGGAATGCCGAAGGCCAACGTCTTGCCCGAGCCCGTGGGTGACTTCACGAGTACGTCGCGACCGTCGAGGACGTCGCCTATGACCAGGCGCTGAACAGCGAATGGCTCTGTGATGCCATCGCGAGAAAGGGCGTCGACTACGGCGTTTGACACGCCGAGGCCGGCGAAAGACTCATTGGACATGCGTTGCTCCTTGACAGCAGACTTGGCTGCGTACGGTTCGGGAGGCTATGGCTGACCCGAACTGCAATCTGCAGGACCCAAGCGAGCTGCCTCGCGGTCGACAGGTTCGACCGCACCTGGCAAAGTAGCAGACCACCACGACGAAGGCGCAAAGCGCGCATTTTGCGGCCGAGCTTTGTTGCCCCGGCGGCTACGCTGATGGCGTGCCCCTCTTTGGTAAGCGCAACGCCACAATGATCGATCCCGCTTCGGCGTTGCCCGGCAGGGAGCAGTCGTTGGCAGTTCCGTCACAGCACGAGGTGCTCCGAGCGCCGCTTCAGCCGCCATTTCCCGAGGGCGTGCAAACGGCGATCTTCGGCATGGGTTGCTTTTGGGGCGCCGAGCGGATCTTCTGGCAGGCCCCTGGCGTCTACAGCACCGCCGTGGGGTACGCGGGAGGCCTCACCCCGAACCCCTCCTACGAGGAGGTCTGCTCAGGGCGCACGGGCCATGCTGAGGTGGTGCTGGCGGCGTTCCGAGCTGCAATACCGCGCGCTGCCGATGGCGGCGGCGTGGGCGACGGAGCGGCGACCACAACCTCCTACGAGGAGCTTTTGCGGCTTTTCTGGGAGGGCCATGATCCCACTCAGGGCATGCGCCAGGGCAACGACGTAGGCACGCAATACCGATCGCTCATCCTCTATGGAGATGAGGCGCAGCACGCGCAGGCCGAGGCATCACGGGCGGCCTATCAGCGGGTGCTTTCGGCCTCCGGCCACGGGCCTATCACCACCGAAGTCTTGCCGTCGGGCGCGTTCTACTACGCCGAGGACTACCACCAGCAGTACCTCGCCAAGCACCCGAACGGCTACTGCGGCCTGGGTGGCACCGGCGTTTCCTGCCCGGTCGGCCTCGCTGCCGCTCACTGAAGACCGCCGCGCGAGGCGGGCATCTCCGGCACAGCCGGCACCGCACCCGAGCGCGCAAACGCTCGGTCTGACCGCTTAACGGCGACGGCCGGGACTTTGTCCCGGCCGTCGCTGCCCATTGCACTCTGGAGATCGAGGCTTGCGCTAACTCGCGCCCGCCGTCCCCGCGCCCGCAGGCACGTCGATCCAACCAGCCTGGCTTCCGCCGAGCGTCGCCACATCGGCGGGGTACACCTCGTTGCCGTGAATCGCGTGATCGCCGATCTCGAGTTCCGCATCGGTGTGCCTGAGCGGAATTCGCAGCACGTACTTGATGAACATCAGGATCACGAACGTCGCGGTCGCCGTGTAGGCAATCACCCACGCACCGGTCTCCAGCTGCCAGCGGAACAAGGTCCAACTGCCGCCGTAGAACACGCTCTTGACGCCTGGTAACGCCGAGCCTGCCGGCACGCTGAAGTACTCGATGATCCCCGGATCGGCCAGGAAGGCGAGCATCATGCCACCCGCCAACCCGGCAATGCCGTGCGTGAAGATCACGCCCAGTGTGTCGTCCACGTTCTTGAAGGGAGGAACGCGGCTGAGGTACCGGATCGAGAACCACACGAGTGTCGAGCCCAGCGCGCCTACGACCAAGGCGCCGTAGCCGTTGATATATCCCGCACTCGGCGTGATCGCCACCAATCCGGTGATCATGCCGTTGACCCAGCCGATCAGCGATGGCTTGTCGCGGAAGATCATGTCCCACGCAACCCAGACCATCAGGGCCACAGCAGTCGCCAGGTTGGTGTTGAGCACCGCTGTCGCGGAGTCCGCACCGGCGTAGTAAGGATCGCCACCGTTGAACCCGTTCCAGCCGAGCCACAGCAAGCCGGCACCGGTACACACCATCAACAGGTTGTTCGGTGCGTCAACCTCGCGGTCTCGTTGCAAACGGGGCCCGATCACGGCCGCAAACACGAAGCCCGAGATACCGGCGGCGAGGTGGATCACGTAACCACCGGAGAAGTCCAGTGCACCGTGAGCCGCCCAGTAGCCACCGCCCCAGATCAAGAACGCGTTGACTGAGTACACGATTGGGATCCACAGGACCACGTACACGATCCACGCCTTGATGTTCACGCGGCCGAGCACCGATCCGAGCGCCAGGATTGGCGTGATCGCGGCGAACACGAACTGGAAGTACGCGAGCGTCGAGGTCGGGAAGTGGAACGGAGGCCCGGTTGTGATCGACGGGATCAGCGCTTCGTACTGCTCACCGTGACGGCCGAGGATGCTCACCGGTTCGCCGAGCATCGTGCCCAGGAATCCGTGCGCACCGAATACGCCTGCACCGGCGTGAGCAATCGAATGCCCGAAGCCCATTTCGAAGGCAAAGAGCACCCAGACGATCAGCGTCATACAGAACGCAATGAAGGTCAGCGTCATCGCGTTGACCGACCAGCGCTTCTGCATAACACCGCCGTAGAGCACAGCGAGGCCCGGGCAGCTCATGAGGCCGACGAGCGTTGCCGCCGTCAGCTGCCAGGCATTGTCTCCAGGATTCAACCAACTTGAATATGGGAGCCAGGTAGTTGTCGCAAGGATTGTGGACATGTGCCTCCGTGTCGAGCGATCGGTCTGTGGATGTGGATCTGAACGGAACCGCAGACAGACGTCCGCCCGCGGGCAGACCCGTTCTGCGATGGCCCTCATAAAAGCGTCCAGCGCGGATGGCGACTAGGGACACTCTGCCCAAGACTCGTCACGGATTTTTAGACAGTTGGATATTGCCCGCGGGCGTCGCTGGACGTGCGTCGATACGCCCCCTATCGGGGCCTTTGGCAAGCCACGAAGCCCAAGTCTGGAATCGCCTGTCGCCGCAACTCGCCGTGGCTCCAACGCTCGCCGAGAGCCCGCCATGCGTCGCTTCGCGCGCGCCCGAAAGCGCCCGATCGCGGCCCCAACGGGCCCTGTTCAAGGGGCCCTTTGCAACGGGGCTTGTTCTCCCCGTGTCTCCGAGCCGGCTACGTGCCGCGGTACGGGTAGCCGGCACTCCGGCAGGCAGCCTGCAGCGCCGCACCGATTAGGCGAGCTTCACCGGCCGAGGCACATGTTTGCCGCGCACGCACCCCACAGCGTTCAATCTGAGCCCCCCCGGTGGTGCTGGCGAACGTCACTTCGATGCACCCGGCGCGAAGCTTGTGGTCGAAGCCGCCCGCGGCAGCGTATGCACCGAGCGCCACAACGAACGCGACGAAGGACACAGCGAGGACAGCGACGGCCACCTTGCCGGCGCGCGTCCATCCAACGGGCTGCGACAGCCGCTGGTGTTGGTCCATCATTATCACGGCGTCCTCACCGCGGTCAGCTTACGGCCCGGAGTCTCCCTGGCCCTCGGCGGCCACGTCGGCGGCCGCTGCGGCAGCGCCCGCTTGCGCGTCGCCCTCCCCGCTCTTGTGGAACTGGAGTGCGGCGGAGTTGATGCAGAACCGCTGCCCACCCGGACCGGGGCCGTCGTCAAACACGTGGCCGAGGTGGCCACCGCAACGACGACAGCAGACCTCCGTCCGGCGCATGAAGAAGCTGTTGTCCGAGCGCAACTCCACGGCCTCGGCAACTGCGGGCTCCGTGAAGCTGGGCCAACCCGTGCCGGAGTCGAATTTCGTGTCCGAGCTGAACAACTCGGCGCCGCATCCGGCGCAGCGGTAGGAACCGCTGTCCTTGTTGTACGTGTACGCGCCCGTGAAAGCCGGCTCGGTGCCGGCGCGGCGCAGGACGTCGTACTGCTCGGGCGTCAGCTCATTGCGCCACTGATCGTCGGATTTCTTGACCTCGGTCTCGCTCACGATCTGGCGCCCTTTTTAGCAGTTCTGCAGGTTGCTATATTGATCTTTACGTTCACGTTAGGTTAGGCGAAAAGCAACAGTGGCTCAGACAGAAAGCAACACACTCAACGATCCAGGCGCGCCGGCACGCGGCCGCATGCATCCACGCCATCACGCGGCCTACAAGTGGTGGGCGCTGTCGTGCACGAGCATGGGGATGCTGCTCGCGGCGACGAACTCGGGCACGCTCATCATCGCCCTGCCAGATCTTGAGCGGTCGCTGCATACGAGTTTGCTAGCGCTCGTCTGGGTGATCCTGGCCTATCTGATCGCGGCGACCGTACTCGTGCTCACAGCGGGACGGTTGTCCGATCTGTTCGGACGCAAGCGGGCCTATGTGGGCGGCTTCCTGGTCTTCGCAGCGGCGTCGCTGGGCGCGGGCTTCGCCGGCGACGGCACGGTGCTGATCCTGTGGCGCGTGCTGCAGGGGATCGGTTCGGCATTTCTGTTCGCCAACTCGGCGGCGCTTGTGACCGACGCATTTCCGCATCGGCAGCTCGGCCTTGCCATGGGCGCCAACACGATGGTGGCCGCGATCGGGCTTGTGCTCGGCCCCGTACTCGGTGGAGCACTCGTGGAGATCTCCTGGCACTGGGTCTTCTGGTTCAACGTGCCGCTGGCTCTCGCCGGCGCGGCCTGGGGCGCGATCATCTTGCGCGAGCTTGCAAAGCCGGATCTCGTGCGCGGCTACGACGTGCTTGGCAGCTCGGCTTTCGTTGTTGGCCTGACGGGCCTGGTGCTTGCGATCTCCCGCGGCGGGCTCGACGGCTGGCACGGTCCGCTTGTGGTCGGGGGATTTGCGGCAGCAGTGGTCCTGCTCCCGGCCTTTGTTGCGATCGAGCGTCGCTCGCGCGCGCCCATGCTCGACCTCTCGATCTTTCGCAACCGCCTGTTCGCGGCGGCGTCGGCGGCCGCCTTCATCAACGGCCTGGCCCGTTTTGCGCTGATGTTTCTGTTCGTGTTCTACTTCCAGGGGCCCGAGGGCGACTCGCCCATCACCGCGGGCATCAAGCTGATTCCGCTTGCGCTCGGCATGCTCGTGGCCTCCCCGATCGCCGGTGCCTACGCCGATCGGCACGGCTCACGCGCATTGGCTGCCATCGGCATGCTCGTCACCGCGGCCGGGCTGGCGGCCATGACGACGCTGCAAGTCGGCACCCCGTATTGGCAGGCGGCCGTCTGGCTGGCGCTCGTGGGCGCGGGGTCGGGCATGTTCAACAGTCCCAACACGGCGGCAATGATGGGTGTGGTGCCCGCCAACCGCCGGGGCATTGCTGCGGGTGCACGCACACTGCTACAGAACACCGGCGCGGTGATCTCGATCGCGTTCGTGCTTGCCGTGGTCACCGCGGCCGTCCCCCGCCCCACTCTGTTCGCCATCTTCTCGGGTTTGGCGCACGGCCTGACCCTGCACCAGCTCGACCCGTTCATCGCCAACATGCACGTGGCACTGTGGTCGCTGGCTGCCACCTCCGTGTTGGGAGCCGTTGTGTGCCTCTTGCGCGGGCGCCACGTTGCGATCGCAGATGACGCCCCAAACGCCGAGGGCGACGCTGGCATTGCGCTCCGGCCGGTGGGCAACGTTGAAGGCGACGCGAGCAGGCCACCGATTGCGGTGCGGGCGTGAGTGCACAACACCCGAGCCCAGTCCTGGACGCCAATGAGTCCGACGCCGATCCCGAGCGCCTGCTGCGCATCGGCGACGTGGCAGGACTTGTGGGGACGACCACACGCACGATCCGCTATTACGAGGAGATCGGCCTACTGGCAAACGTGCCGGGACGCCATCACGGCGGTCACCGGCTCTACAGCGAGGCTGACGTCGAGCGCTTGCACGAGGTGATGCGCCTGCGCAACCTCTTGGGCCTCTCGCTGGATGAACTCAAGACGCTCTTGGCCGCCGAGGACGCACGCGCAGCGGTGCGTGCCGAGTTGCAGCGCGAAGACGTCGACTCGGCGCGCCGGCGCGAGCTGCTAGCCGAGGCACTGGGCCACCTCGATCGCCAGCTGCAGCTGGTCAGCAATCGCTCCGCGGAGCTCCAGAAGCTCAAGGACGAGCTGTGCGACAAACGCAAGCGCGTCAAACGCAAGCTGCGCGACCTCGACGCGCACGTTGCGAGCGCTTCAACGGCGGCCGAAGTCGGCGCTGACTCCGGGCTCCTACCTGCGTAGCGGCGCAGATCGCGCTAAGACAACAGGTGCAGATGATCCCAAAAGACTTTTTGGTCACGTAGGAGGCAACCCGATGTCGGCACACCTGCACAGCTCGTGAACGCCACTGCAAGCGCGGAGGCGCCGGACAGGGGTAAGTGGTGGACGCTCGCGGCCGTATCCGTGGCGGTCTTCATGCTGCTGTTGGACATCACCGTGGTCAACGTTGCGCTGCCCTCGATCCAGCGTTCGTTGCATTCAACCTTCCAGGATCTGCAGTGGGTGGTGGACGCGTACGCGCTCACCCTTGCAGCCTTGCTGCTGACGGCAGGCGCGCTCGCTGACCTGTGGGGGCGTCGGCTCGTCTTCGTCGCCGGCCTGGCTGCGTTCACGACCGCATCGGCGGTGTGCGGACTGTCGACCACGCCCCTGATGCTCAACCTCGCGCGCGGCGCGCAGGGCATAGGCGGCGCGATGATGTTCGCCACCTCGCTCGCGCTGATCGCCAATTCATTCCGGGGCAAGGACAGGGGCGTGGCGTTCGGCGTCTACGGTGCCGTGCTCGGCGCGGCGCTGGCGGTCGGCCCCCTTGTGGGCGGCGTGCTCACCACCGAGATCGGCTGGGAATGGATCTTCTTCGTCAACGTTCCCATCGGCGTCCTCGCCGCTGCAGTCGCACTCACGAGGGTCACCGAGTCGCGCGACCCGGGCGCCACGGGAGTTGACTGGATGGGGCTCGTGACCTTCTCGGCGGCCCTGTTTTTGCTCGTGTTCGCACTCGTTCAGGGCAATGAAAAGGGCTGGGGATCGGCCGAGATCGTGGGCTTTCTTGTCAGCGCCGTGGTGCTGCTCGCAATCTTCCTCGTCGTTGAGCTGCGCCAGAAGCGCCCGATGCTGGACCTGAGCCTGTTTCGCAGACCGGCGTTCGCGGGCGCCAACATCGTGGCGTTTACGCTCGCCGGCTCGGCCTTCTCGCTCTTTTTGTACCTGACGCTCTACTTGCAGACGGTACTCGGCTATTCCGCGCTTCAGACCGGCCTGCGTTTTCTGCCGAGCACGCTGCTGGCGTTCGCTGTGTCGCCGCTGTCGGGCAGACTGACCGTGCGGGTGCCCGTACGCCTGCTGCTCGGCGCGGGCCTGTTGCTGACGTGCGTGAGCCTGATCGCGATGACGGGCGTGCAGGCGACCTCGAGCTGGACCGTGCTGTTACCGGGATTCATCCTCCAAGGCACCGCCATCGGCCTCGTCAATCCTCCGCTCGCGTCCACATCGATCTCCGTGGTCGCCCCGGAGCGCAGTGGCATGGCCACGGGGATCAACAGCACCTTTCGCCAGGTAGGCGTTGCAACCGGCATTGCCGCCCTTGGGGCTGTCTTTGAGCATGTGCTCGCGACCCATGCCAAGGCGTCACTGGCCGCCAGCGGGCACGCTCACGAAGCGCTCGTCGCCGCGCACGGCGGACTGCTGGCAAAGCTGCAATCCGGCGACGCCGTCGAACTGGGTAGGCGCATGACGCCGGCAGGGGCGCACGCGCTCCTTCACGCCTATGGCGTTGGCTTTGCCGACGCGCTCACCGCCATCCTGTGGATTGCCGCTGCGCTCGCGCTCGCGGGGGCCGTCGCGGCGGTGGCGATGGTGCGGTCGCGTGATTTCGTCGTCGCTGCCCCAGGCGGCGGCGCCACGGCTGCCGAGCCGATTGGAGCCGCTGTAGCGTAGGCAGGCGGCGGCTGGAAGGGCGCGCGCATTAGTGGCGCGCACCCGGCTGTCATAATCGTTGCCTCAGCAACTATGTCGACGTTCTACCGCCTGCTTGGCTTCCTGCGCCCGTATCGGCGGGCAGTCGGCATCTCCTTCGGCCTGGCCGGCGCGGCGATGGTGAT
>CAJCHW010000179.1 GCA_903970125.1 Chlamydiota bacterium | reverse complement strand
ACCAGCCAGGTGGAGTGTTCGAGCCACAGCAGATGCCCCTGCCCGACCTCGCCACTGGCGCGTTCGAGTTCGTCGCCGTAGTGGACCACCGCTGCTTCTGAACTCTCGGGCGCCTTGATCACGGTGACCGTCGGCTGCGCGGTGTTGTAGGTGAAGTTGTTCAGCAGCGCTTCCTCGACGTGGCGCGGCTGGGCTGAGCTCGGCAAAAGGCTTGCCGACGCCGGGGTTGCCCCCAGCGACAGCACCGGCGTCCCGCACGCCAGCAGAAAACCGGCGCTCACAGCCGCGAACACGGCGGGGCGGCGCATCACGGAACGCGCGAGCACGAACCAGAACCCGGAGGCCTCGGCGCGCGCCGCGCGCCGGCGCGAGCGCTGCATCCAGCCCGGCGCCAGCGCGTTGACGCGGCGGCCCAGCAACACCAGGATCGCCGGCAGCACCACGAGCGAGACCGTTCCCGCGATCAATGCCGTGAGCAGGCCCGCAATGCCCATCGAGTACAGAAAGCGCAGCGGGAAGATGATCAGCGACGCCATCACCGCCGCCACGGTCACCGAGCTCCACAGCACCGTGCGGCCCGTCGTGTGCAGCGTGCGCCGGATCGCCAGCGCCGAATCCAGCGAGCCGCCGAGCCAGCGGTTGCCCGCGGACGTGTCAAAGGCCAGCTCCTCGCGAAAACGCGAGACCACGAACAGGCTGTAGTCGATCGCCAACCCCAGGCCGACTGCGCTGACGAGGTTCAGCGAGAACACCGACAGCGTCACGAAGTGATCGACGATGCGCATGCACAGAAACGTGGTGAAGATCGTCAGCACGGCCACCAGCAGTGGCAACAGCGCCGCGATCACGCCGCGAAAGACCCACAGGCACAGCAACAAAAGCAGCGGGAACGCGATCAGCTCGGCGCGCACGAGGTCCGTGCGAGAACTCGTGGTCAGGTCATCGAAGACCAGGTCCAGGCCGCCAAAGGAGAGGTGGTATCCCGGCAGCTCGCGCGGCACCCTTTCGGCAGCCCGCTTTGAGAGTTCCGGGGTCGCAAAGTTCGCGAGTATCAGCGATTCGTGGCCGTTGTTGGAGAGCAGCTCTGAATAACCGGTGCTCGCGAAGGAATAGGCATGTTCAGAGAGATTGAAGTTGCGAAATCCCCGTTGGTGTTCCAGGGCCGTCACCACGTGTTCCTCTTCGGCGAGCGCGGGCGATTCGCTGCCGGAGCGGGCATCGGTGGAGGTCTTCAGCAGCACGTCCAAGCCCGCCTCGTCCTGGGCTCCTGTAGCGCGTTGCAAGTGCTGCAGCGCGTGGTAGTTCTGTGACGCCGGGTCTTCGAAGTCCGACAGCGAGGCGTGCAGCTGATCGACGATCGGCCCGCCCAGGACAACGGCGATCACGAAGATGGCGGCGGCCCCGAGCAGTACTCGGCGCGGGTGTAACTGTGCGAGGGTCGCGAGCCTGCTCATGACTGTGGCGGTATCGTCGGTATGAGTTCGTGCGCACGTGCCAGTTCGTGCGCGCGTGCCAAAGTATGCGCCCGATGGCTCACTGGTACCGGTCCTTCAGGAGGGCCTACAGTAGCGAGTCGGACCTGGCTGGGTGGGGATTTGTCGACCAGGCTCAATATCGCCCACTGGCTTGCCGATGGTGCACATCAGCACACACCACCTACAATCGGGCCCGTGAAACCAGAACTTGAATCCAGCCACAGTCTCGCCGATCCCCTAGCCAACGTGTCAAACAACGGTCACATCGGCGCCCCGGGCCTGCCCGTGAACCTCGACGGTGTCGACCGGGCCTGGTCGCGGCAGGTGCGCGCCGTTGACTCCCACGGCGTGCCCCGTACCTGGCACATCATGGACAACGCGCCGTCGTTGGGCGGAGCCACGCCGGCAGGCACGCTGCTATGCGTGCACGGCAATCCCACGTGGTCCTATGTGTGGCGCCATGTGCTGAAGATGGCCGCCGCCGCCGATCCGCCTTGGCGCGCGATTGCCGTCGATCACCTCGACATGGGCTTCTCGGAACGCACAGGGACGGTGCGACGACTGGGACAGCGCGTGGCGGACCTGGGCACGCTCACCGACGCGCTCGAGCTGACCGGACCGATCGTCACGGTCGGGCACGACTGGGGGGGCGTGATCTCGCTCGGCTGGGCGCTCGGACACCGCGAGAACCTGATTGGCGTGGTGCTCACCAACACCGCCGTCAACCAGCCCGACGGCCGTGCGATCCCGCCGAGCATGCTCTTCTCCCAGGTTGCACCGGCGCGCTGGCTGGTCACCAAGGGGACCCCCGGCTTCATCCTGAGCATGCTTGCGCTGGCACGTCCAGCGCTGTCACCGGCAGTGTGGAAGGGGTACCTCGCGCCATACCACGGCCGCGGGCGCCGCGATGCGGTGCGGGAGTTCGTCAAGGACATCCCGCTGAAGCCCAGTCATCCGAGCTGGACAGCGCTGCATGACATCTCCGAAAACCTCGGCGACCTGTCAGACGTGCCGGTGCTGATGATGTGGGGACCACGCGACCCCGTCTTTCGCGACATGCATTACCGCGATCTCAGAAGCCGGCTGCCCCACGCCACGGTGCACCGCTTCGAGCGGGCCGGCCATCTGCTGCCCGATGAAGCCGATGTGGCCGGTGCCGTGGAGACGTGGCTTTCCGATCTGCCGCGGGCGCGCGCAAACGCCGCAGCTGCAAACGGCGCCGCGGGCGCCGGGGCGCCGGAGCTTGTCGGTGACATCCAGAGCGCCGAGCGCGACCGCCCGCCGTTGTGGCACTTCCTTGACGAGCGCGCCGAGGATGACAGTCCCGCGATCATCGAGGCGCCCGTGGGTGGTGGCAGCGGTCCTGCGCGGACCGTGAGCTGGGCCGAGCTGTCACGCAAGACCAGACAGGGCGCCGCGGGACTTGCCGCGATGGGCGTGCGCCGCGGCGATCGCGTTGCATTGCTCGTGCCCCCGGGCCCGGACCTCACGATCGCGATGTGTGCGTGCATTCGCATGGGCGCAGTGATCGTCGTCGCCGACGCCGGCCTTGGCGTCCAGGGACTGCACCGCGCGATCCGCAGCGCCAATCCGCAGTACCTGATCGGCATCGACCGTGCGCTGGCCGCCGCGCGTGCATTGAACTGGGGCGGCAAGGCGATCGCGGTCGGCCCGGGAAACAAGCTCAAGCGCGCCGCGCTCGGTGCGTCGGTGACGCTGGACGATGTGATCGCCAGCGGCGAGGGGTTGCCTTTGCCGCCGTCGCCCGGCCAGGACGACGAACTGGGTGTGCTCTTTACATCCGGCTCAACCGGCCCCGCCAAGGGGGTCGTCTACACGCATCGACAGATCGAGGCTTCCCGCGACCTCATCCTTGCCACCTACAACGTCAACGCCAGCGACCGGTTCGTCGCTGCATTTGCGCCGTTCGCGCTGCTGGGCCCGCAGCTTGGGGCCACGGCGTCGGTCCCGAACATGGACGTCACGGCGCCCGCGACCTTGACCGCGGCTGCGCTCGCCGACGCGGTGGCCGCATCCGACGCAACGCAGGTGTTCGCTTCCCCCGCGGCGCTCGTCAACGTCGCGCGCACCGCAGGCGCTCTCAGCGATTCTCAACGCGAGGCGCTGCGCGGCGTGCGCCTGCTTTTCTCCGCCGGTGCTCCCGTGCCGATCTCGCTGCTGAAGGAGATGGTTGCGCTGATGCCCAACGCCACGCCACACACGCCCTACGGAATGACCGAGGCACTGCCTGTGACGGACGTCACGATGGACGAACTGGTCGAGGCCGGTCCGGGCAACGGCGTGCTCGTAGGCCGACCCGTTGTGGGCGTCGAGGTGGCGATCAGTGCGTGCGACTCGACCGGCGTGGCGTCCGGCGAGCTCAGCGACGAGCCCGAGATCACGGGCGAGATCGTCGTCCGGGGCCCGCACGTAAAGGCTCACTACGATCAGCTGTGGGTGACCGAGCATGCATCGTCCTCGCGCCCGTACGGATGGCATCGCACCGGCGACGTCGGCCATCTGGACAAAGACGGCCGGCTGTGGGTGGAGGGGCGCTTGGCACACGTACTCAGCACCCCCGACGGCGTGCTCACCCCCGTTGGCGTCGAGCAGCGGGTGCAGGAGGTGCCCCAGGCCGTGCGCGCCGCGCTCGTGGGCGTCGGACCGAAGGGGGTCCAGCAGGCCGTTGCAGTCGTCGAGACCGAGCAGGGCCCGCGCCGTGGCGGCGGCCTGGCGACGCCGGAGCTCGCCGAGGCCGTACGCAAGGCTGCCGGCGTCGAGCTGGCAGCGGTGCTCTCAGTGGGCGCCCTGCCCACCGATATTCGCCACAACTCAAAGATCGATCGCACACGCGTGGCCGGCTGGGCCGAGCGCGTGCTCGCCGGACGCAGGGGCGGACGTTTGTGAGAGTGCTGGTCACCGGGGCCAGCGGCATGTATGGCGGCGCCGTGGCCCGGAAGCTGGTCAGTCGCGGGGACCAGGTGCGTGCGTTCCAGCGTCGCCCCGCCGGCCTTGAGGGTGTCGAAGAGGTGCTTGGCAGCGTCACCGATGCAGAGGCCGTGCGCAAGGCGGCAGAAGGTGCCGACGCGGTCATCCACATGGCTGCCAAGGTCACCTTCAGCGGCCCGTACAGCGAGTTTGCGGAGGTAAACATCGAGGGGGTGCGCAACGTGCTGGACGCCGTCGCGGCAGCAGGGGTACCGCGGCTTGTGCACGTCTCCTCGCCCTCCGTGGCCCATCAGGGCGACTCGCTCGTGGGCGCCGGCGCCGGACCGGCCGATCCCGATCGCGCACGCGGGCACTACTCGCGCTCAAAGGCCGCCGGCGAGCTGATGGCACTCGCCGCCGATGGCCCGGACCTCTCCGTCGTCGTGCTGCGGCCGCACCTGATGTGGGGTCCCGGGGACACCCAGCTGATCGGCCGCATCGTCGATCGCGCCCGCTCGGGGCGCTTGGCGCTCGTTGGTCCCGCCACTGCGCTGATCGACACCACCTACGTCGACAACGCCGTCGATGCGACCGTGGCTGCGCTTGACCGTTGCGAGCTTGCCCATGGCGAAGCGCTCGTGATCTCAAACGGCGAGCCGCGACCTGTGGCAGAGCTGTTCGCGCGCGCATGTGCCGCCGCCGGCGTGCCACCAGCGCGCATGCACGTGCCCTTTCGTCTGGCGTGGGGTGGGGGCGCCGTCGTCGAGGCCGCCTGGTCGCTTTTGGGCCGCGACGGCGATCCTCCGATCACACGCTTTCTGGCCGAGCAGTTGGCGACGGCGCACTGGTTTGATCAGCGCCGCACACGCACGCTCCTTGACTGGCAGCCGCAGGTCAGCCTCGACGAGGGCTTTGAACGGCTCACAGCCTCCTACGCAGCAGTTCCGCACGCTTGACCTGGTCCTGAAGCAGCTCGTCCGCGGCTGCCTCCATGCGCGCATCCATGCGCAATCTGAACATCGCCAGCACCGCCTCGGCGGCCAGGGCCTGGAGTCCTTGCAGTGTCTTGACCGCGTCCTCTGCGCCGGAGTCGGCCAGGCCGGCGTCGACGTACGGCTGCCACAGCGCCTCTACGTAGAGGTCCACCAAGGCGCGTGCGATCGAGTCGCAGTCCTCGCTGAGGCGCTCCGCCACGCCCACGGCCGCCCGTGCGGACACTCCGAGCGCAAGCACCTGCTCATACGCGCGGACCAGCGCCGGGCTCGTGCGCTCGAAGCGGCCTTCGCCGATCGGGACCACCAGCTCCAGTTTGCGCAGGCTCGCAACGACGTCCTCGTCCAAGCCGTCCAGCCGTCGCGCCACGTCCGCGGCAGTGATCACTTCCCGGGGCTCGCTGCCGAAGGAGGCAAGCACCGCGTCCCGGATCCCCGCCAGTCGCGCCACCGAGCCGCTGGAGGCGTCCAGCATGCGCTTGATTGCCGCGAGGTTGAAGCCGTCGGCCTGAAGGTCACGGATCACGCACAGCCGGGAGACGTGCTCTGGCCCGTAGTAGCCCACGCGCGCACGCACGGTGGGTGCTGGTAACAGCCCGCGGGTGTGGTGGTTGCGGATGTTGCGCACGGACATGCCCGCCGCCGCCGCGAGCTGTTCGATCGTCAGATCGGCCGCCGTGGCATCCGTTTGGGCGTCGCTTTCGGCGCCCGCCGCCGTCCCTGGCTGCATGGGGTGCGTCACCAAACCAGGATACCAAGCCGTAGTGCCATATTTCGAGGTTACGGTTGACATGTTCCCCCGGATGGAGGTACCATCAGGAGGTCACTGCTATGTATGTACCCTTGTTTGGGGTCTTGATTGTCAGGGAGGACGGATGCTCGACTATAGGCGGCTAACACATGCAGAACGCGCTGCTCGGGGTCTCTGTGAGACCGCCGGCTCGACGCGGCGCTCTGCGGTACGAGCGCGTGCGCTTGGCGCCGCGGAGCGCGACTGATCATGCAGGACCGAAACGGCTCGCACACGATTCTCACCGATCCGCCGCCGAGCGGATTCATCGCCCCCTTCAAGGCACGCGTTGCCGGTATCGGGCGCCAACTGCCGCAGACTCGCGTGACCACGGCGGAGCTGATGGCCTCCACGCGGCGCGGGCGCAAGATTGATCTGCAGCGCTACACGGGCATCCGCGAACGCCGGAACCTCAACGGCGAGGGCAACTCGCACTCGCTTGCCACCAATGCAGCGCTCGACAGCCTCGCGCACGCCGAACTCGAGGGCGGCGAACTCGATGCGATCATCGGTTGCGGCATCACCAGGACCCGGGGCAACGAAGGCAAGCTCTGGGGGCTTGAGCCGCCGCTCGCCAAGATCGTCGCCGAGGAGGTCGGCGCGACGGGTGCGATCACGTTCGATGTCGGCAACGCATGCGCGGGCATGCTCACCGGCGCGTTCGTTATCAACAACTGGATCCGAGCCGGGATCATCCGCAGGGGCATGGTGGTCAGCGGCGAGAACATCTCACCGCTTGCGCACAATGCCGCGCTGCATGTGCGCAACCTGCTCAGCCGCGAGGTGGCGTCGTTGACCGTGGGTGACGCCGGTGCGGCGATCGTGCTGGAACGGACAGAAGACGACATTCACGACGTCTTCTGCGGCTTTGCCACCGCCGCCAAGCACAGCCGGTTGTGCGTCGCCCACGTTGACCACGACGACCCCGGCCCGCGCATGTTCACGCGCCCCGTGGCGCTGCACAACGCCGCGATGAAGAACATGCCCGTGGTCTACAAGGACATGCTTGAGAGCCTCGGCCTGCCCCTGGAAGAGATCCACCACGTGATCCCGCACCAGACCTCGCGCTCCGCGATCAAGACGGGGATCCGCAAGATCACCGAGTACCTCGGCCAGAGTCTCCACAGCAAGGCGTTGATGACAGTGGACCGGTACGGCAACACCGCGTCCACGAGCCATACCGTCGCGCTCATGGACGAACTTGAGGGTGGGGGTGTGCAGGCTGGTGAACGCGTCGCTTTTCTCGCGCTCGCGTCGGGCCTTGTGATCGGGGC
>CAJCHW010000178.1 GCA_903970125.1 Chlamydiota bacterium | reverse complement strand
GTGTTACGGGGACAGTATGCGGGCCGACCCCACCCGGGCCGCGCAGACGCCGACGCGGGCGCGGGCGAGCCGGCAGCGGCGGCGCCCGTGGCCGAGCCATTCGCCGAGCCCACAGTCGTGTTCGCCGGGCGGCTGATCCCGGAGAAGCGCGCGCCGTTGGCAGTCGCCGCCGTCGTGGCCGCGCGCGCGCGCGTTCCGACGCTGCACGCGATTCTGTACGGCGACGGCCCTGAGCGCGGGGCATTGCTCGCCGAAATCGCTGCGCAGGATGCCGGCGACTACATCAGCGCACCGGGCTTCGCTGCCGCCGCCGAGCTTGACCTGAGCCTGCGCGCCGCCGCGTGCATGCTGTTGACCTCGTCACGCGAGGGCTACGGCAACATCGTCGTGGAGGCGTGCGCCGTCGGCACGCCCAGCATCGTCGTCGCGGGCGATGACAACGCCGCCACCGAGCTGATCGACGAGCCAGTCAACGGCGTGATCGCCCACCGGCCCGACGCCCCCACCATCGCCGACGCGATTGTGCGCGTGTGCGCGGCGGGTCCTGCAATGCGTGCAAGCACCGCTGAGTGGTACGGCGCCAATGCGGCCAAGCTCTCACTTGAGGCCTCGCTGGAGGCCGTGCTGGCGAGCTACCAGGGCGGGCCCACCGGCTAGGACCTGGAAGGCCTCACCCGTGCCACGTGATCGCCACTGTCGCTGCGCGCGTGACACGTACGGTGTGTTCGATCTCGTCGACGCTGTCGCTGGCGTCGTCGCCCTCCGCAAGTGCGCGCCGGTGGACGAGTTCGCGAACACCCGGCGCGGACGTCGAGACCATCCCCGGCTGCCCTGGCGGCATCCACTCGCCAACGACCAAGGTGTCGCCGGGCCGGGCCGCCACGGTCAGCACCACGCCGCCTGCCGTAGCCCTGTATTCGAACGTGGCGCGACGCACCAGGCGACCACCTGCGCCCCAACCGCCCTGCACAGCGATGCGCCCCGGCGTGACTTGCATGCTCTGTCCGATCGGTTCCAAGCGGCGGCCGCCCACAAGCAGCGTGGGTCCCTGGGTCCCAGGGCCCAAAGGGCGATCGGGGATCGCCTCCTTCCAGGTGCCGTCGTCGAGCCTTTGCATCGCCATCAGGCCGAAGCCCCAGCGGCTGTCGGCGCCATCAGCATCCAGCCGGTGCACCGCAAACCAGAGGCCGTCGAGGTCGGTGGTTGCCAGACCCGCGCCCTCGTCGTCGTCGAAGCTCTCGCCGTCAGTAGCGCCCGGGACCGCGCGCTCGCCGGGGTCATGCAGCCCCTGCAGGGCGTCCGCGGTCAGGTTCAGTGCGTACACGCACAGGCCGTTGTAGTCGGTGCGGTTGACATAGGAGTCAACCCCCCGCGTCCACGTCAGCCGCGGGACTGTGGCGATCCCAAACCCGCCCAGACTGCGCCGCGCATCGAGAGCACCAAGCTCGGTGTCGATCAGTCCCTCACAGCGCTCTGCAAGCGCGCGCTGTGCGGGCAGCAGGCGCATCGCCAACCCACACGCCGCCGCTGACGCTGCCATCGTCCACACCTGGCCCTGGCCCCGGCCCATGTAGCTGATGTCGCCGTTTGGGGCCACCAGGCCCAGGAGCTCCACGACCGCGAGTCCGAATGCACGCGCAGCCGCCGGCAACGGTTGGCCCGCCAGCTGCAGGCTGCGCCCCAGCATCATCGCCGACAAGGCCAGGTATGCGGTCGGGTCTGCCGGTGGGTCCGAGAGCATCGCTCCCGTAACGCGCATGGGGCCTAAAAGCAAGCGACCCGTGACGCGTTGCACCCGCGGGATCGTGACGCTCAGCAGCAGCCGGGCCTGGGCGATCGCGCGCGCTTGCGCGGCGAGGGTCGAGCCGGCAACGGCGCTGCGCTGGGACAGCGCGACCGCCGTCGCCAGCACGCCCGTCGCGTTGACAAGGTCCACGTTGTTGTAACAGCGGGCGCGCTGGCCGCATGCGCCCGAAGTGCTGCCGCGGAAGAACGGGTAGGTCAGCGCCGCGTGTTCGATGATCGCAGTCGTGGTTGGGCCGAGCGCGTTGCCGGCGCTGATCAGCGCTTCGGCGCCACCCAGCAGCTTGAACGGGTCCTCGGCGACGCTATCTGAGTCCGCCAGCGCGGCTGCCGCGATCGGGATGAGGTCCCGTGCCGGGTCGCGCTGAGTGGCACGGACCATGCCGTATGCAAGCATCGCCTGCCCGTAGCCACCCTCAGCCTGCCCGCTCACAGGGTCCACGATCCAGCCCGCCTGATTGATCGAATGCGACCATTCAAGACTGATCGCGTCGGCTATCGTCGCTGCCCGCCGTGCCAGGCTCGCCGGCGTCGCCCGCGCGGCCGCCGGCGTGACCGCCAGCCCGACCGCCAGGCAGCACAGCGAGAGCAGCGCCAAGGGCTTCCCTTTCGGCCGCAAACCTTGACTACCGCAGCGCCGCGCGGATCGACTCCGTCACCTCGTGGGCCTGCGCAGCGTCGAGCACGGGGCTCATGGGGATCGCCAGGTGCCTGCGCGCGGCGGCCTCGGTACCCGGGAGCAGGACGCCCTCGGCATAGCGGGCCATGGCAGGCTGAAGGTGCACGGGCCGACGATAGTAGGCGCGGCTGCCATGGCCGGCTGCGCTGAGCGCCGCCGACACGGCCTCGGCGCGATCATGGCCGATCACATACAGGTGCCATGCAGGCTGCGAACCCGGAGTGGGGACGGGGAGGTCGACGACGTCACCCAGACCAGCGCTGCGGTAATGCTCGCCCGCTGCCCTGCGGCCGTCGGCCCAGCTATCGAGATGCGGCAACTGCACGCGCAAGATCGCCGCCTGCAGCTCGTCCAAGCGCGAGTTGTAGCCCACGTGCTCGTAGCTGACCTTGTCGCGCGACCCGTGGAAGCGCAGCATCCTTGCGCGGTCTGCGATCTGCTCATCGCTGGTGGTGATCGCGCCACCGTCGCCAAAGCAGCCCAGGTTCTTTGACGGGAAGAAGCTGAACGTAGCCGCCGTGCCCAGTGCGCCAGGCCGGCCATGAGCCGATGTCGATCCCGCCGCCTGTGCGGCATCCTCGAGCACCGGCACGCCAAGGGCCTCGATCTCGGCCACCGGCGCTACGTTGCCGAAGAGGTGCACGGCGATCACCGCCTTGGTGCGCGCCGTCAGCGCGCGTCTGACCGTCTCGGCGCTAACGCAGTAGGTGTCGGGATCGACGTCGCAGAACACCGGCCTTGCGCCCGTGGGCGGGATCGCCTCCGCGCTCGCATAGAAGGTGAACGAGGGGACCACGACGTCGTCGCCCGGGCCCACACCCATCGCCCGCAGCGCGATCGTGATCGCGTCGGTGCCGTTGGCGACGCCCACCGCGTGGCCCGCGCCGCAGTAGCCGGCAAACTCCCGCTCAAAGGCCTCCACGTCGGGTCCAAGAATGAAGCGCGAGTCCTCGACGACGCCACCGATGGCCGCCAGCAGCCGGTCATGCAAGGGCGCCAGCGGCGTGCGGGTGTCAAACAGGGGAACTCCCATCGGTGCGTGCAGCCTACGCGCTCACTCAGCGCTTATCGGCCCGCGCTCGGCCGGCTCGATCCAGGACTGCGGCACCGTGTCGAGCCCGAGCGCCCTGGCGTAGCTCGCGAGCGTCAGCTGGGCAGTGCGCTGCCAGGTGAACTCGGCAGCGCGCGCGCGGCCAGCGGCGCGCAGGCGCTCGGCCTCATCATGGTCGCTGAGCAGGCGCTCGACCGCCGCCGCGATCGCGCCCTCGTCGTGGCCATCGAACAACAGTGCCGCGTCACCTGCGACCTCTGGCAGCGAGGCCGCATCGGAGCACGCCACGGGCACCCCGCGCGCCATCGCCTCAAGCACAGGTAGGCCGAAGCCCTCGTAGAGCGACGGAAACACAAACGCTGCGGCAAGGAGCCACAGGCCCTCGATGTCGGAGCCCGAAAGCCACCCCAGCATGCGCACGTCGTCGCCCACGCCCAGATCCGCTGCGTGCGTGCGCAGTTCCTCGTCGTGCCAGGTGGGATAACCCGGCAGCAGCAGCAGCGGCCGGCGCTCGGCGGGAATCCGAGCGAGCGCGCCAATCATCGCAAGCAGGTTCTTGTGCGGGCGCCGAGCCGACAACGTCAGCAGGATCCGGCGGTCGCCAAGGCCAAACCGCTCCCGCACCGCGGATGCGGGAAGAGCGTCAACACGCTTCACCACACCCAGGCCGAGGGGCACGACATCGACACGCTCAGGGGGTACTCCCAACAGCGAGATCAGGTCATCGCGCGTGCTTTGGGAGTCCGCGATCACGCGGTCCGACCGGCGCACAGCCAACGGCACGAGCACCCGCATGCCGAGGCTGCGAAGGCCCGCATGCGCCTCCGGGTAGCGCGCGTAGATGAGATCGTGAACGGTCACGACCCGGCGAAAGCGCCCCCACCCGGGAGCTGTACTGCCCAGGCTGTGCATCAGGTCAACACCCGCTCGCGCCGCCAACCGCGGCAACAACAGCTGCTCCCCAGCGACCCACTGGATGCGGCTGCGCGCATTCACGGGCACGGTCACCGTGCGCACGCGCTCGCCAAAGCGCTCAGCGGTCGCCGCCGCGGTCGCGGTCGCCGCCGCCTCCTCGCGGTTGATGAACGCGGTGAAGCGGACACCCGGCGCCGCAGCCACAAGCGCAGGCACGCCCTCGCGCACCGCCACCTCCATGCCCCCGGTCTCGCCCGGAACCATGAAGATCAGATTGAGGCCGATGTGGGTGGCTGCGCGCGCGGCCCCCGGGACTGAGCGATCGTGATCGGAGGCAGGCGCCATGGAGCGCGGAGGCTAGCGAAGGATGTGAAAGTCTCTCGTGCTCTTGCACCAGGGTCCACGACAGGTGATCGGAATCGACGCACGCGCCGCCGCCGAGGTGCCTGCGGGCCGCGGCCGGGTGGTGCGTGAGCTGATTCGTGCACTTGCGGCACGCGAGGACGACGGGCACCGCTACGTGCTGTATGCCCGACGGCCCTGGGCCGAGGAGTCGATTGACGCGCGCTTTCGCTGGACGCTGATCGAGGCGCCGGACCCGTGGTGGCATTTTCTCGCCGCCCGCGCCGCCAATCGGGAGTGCGAAGTTTTCCTGTCATCGAACTCCTATTTGACCTCGCGGTTTCTGCACATCCCCAGCGTCGTGATCGTCTATGACCTGGTCACGTTCGACCCGGCGATGCGCCCCAACCGCCGTTCCACCGTGATCGAGCGCTTGACACTCGGCGGCGCCGTGCGGCGCTCGGCTGCGATGCTTGCCATCTCGAGCGCCACAGCCGACGCGCTGATCGCGCGCTTCCCACAGGCTCGCGAGCGCACAGTCGTCGCGCTGCTCGGGGTAACTCCCGCCCTCGCCGGCGAGCTTGACGGCAACGAGGCGCGCGCACTGCCGCCACCCGGATTCGTGCTCGTGGTGGGCACGCTTGAGCCGCGCAAGAACCTGCCCCGCCTCGTGGCCGCCTACAGCAATCTCGATCCAGCACTGCAAGGCGCCCATCCGCTCGTGGTCGTGGGGGCACGCGGCTGGCAGACCGGGCCAACTCTGGATGCGTTGGAAAGCCTCGGTTCCCGCTGCGTGATGCTCGGCCACATCTCCGACGCCGCGCTGGCCGAGCTCTACCGACGCTGCGCGGTCTTCTGTTACCCGTCCTTGGGAGAGGGCTTTGGGCTGCCCGTATTGGAGGCGATGGCCGCTGGAGCCACAGTGCTCACGTCCAGCATCTCATCACTACCCGAGGTCGGCGGCGACGCCGTCGAATACGCCGATCCGCACGATGTTGCGAGCATCGAGGCGGCGCTTGCCCGGCTGCTCGTCTCCGACCAGCGACGGGCCGTGCTCAGTGAGCGGGCGCTGCGACGCGCTCGCGAGTTCTCCTGGCAGCACTTTGCCGAGATCACGCTTGCCACGCTTGATCGCGCCGGCGCCTAAGACGCCGGTCGTGGCGTGTAGTCTTCCCGACCGGCTGCGGCATCGTGCCGCCCCGGGCGCCCCCGATCACCTGCGACGGAGAACAATATGACCAGCCGCAAACCCGTACCACGCACCAGCCTGATCACGCGCACCACTTGCCGCATCTGCGGCTGCGAGCACCTCGCGCCCGTGCTCTCACTCGGCGACCAGCGCATCGCTGGAGCGTTTGCCGATCCCGGTGGCGACCAGCCTGTCGAGCGGGCGATCCCGCTGGAGCTCGTGCGTTGTGACATGACAAGCGAGCAGGAGGCGTGCGGGCTGATCCAGACCAAACACACTGTGCCCGGCTCGATCCTCTACAGCTCGTACTGGTACCGCAGTGGCGTCAACCGCACGATGACCGAGAATCTCCACGGCATCGCTCGCGGCGTCGAATCGATCGTTGCCCTGGAGTCCGGCGACCTGATCGTCGACATCGGCTGCAACGACGGCACCCTGCTCGACGGTTATCAGACCGAGGGACTGCGCTATCTGGGCTTTGACCCCTCCGACGTGGCGCGCTACGCGATCGCCAAGGGCTACGACGTCGTCAACGACTTCTACTCGGCGCACGCGCTACAGCGGCGGCGGCCCGACCAGAAGGCCAAGGCAATCACCAGCATCGCCATGTTCTACGACCTGGAGTACCCGCGCACCTTCGTGGCAGACATCGCAGAGGTCCTCGCAGAGCGCGGCGTGTGGGTGATCGAGCTGCACTATCTGCCGATGATGCTCGAAGCCAACGCCTTCGACGCGATCGTGCATGAGCATCTGGAGTACTACTCGCTCGCCGTGATCGAGCGGCTCGTCGGTGAAGAGGGCCTGGAGGTCATCTCGGCCGAGCTCAACGACATGAACGGTGGCTCCATCCGGCTGTTCATCGGACACGCAGGACAGCACACGCGCACGCCCGAGCAACTGGAGGCGCTGACCGCGCTGCGCGTCAAGGAGTTCGAGCTGGCGCTCGACGCACCAGAGCCCTATGAGGCCTTCCGGCTGGGAGCTGAACGTGTCCGCGATGAGCTCGCCGCCCTGTGCAAGAAGCTTCACGGCGAAGGCAAGAAGATCCACGTATACGGCGCCTCGACCAAGGGCAACACGATTCTGCAGTACGCCGACATCGACAGCAGCTACATCGAGGCCGCCGCCGACCGAAATCCGGACAAGTGGGGCTCGGAGACGATTGGCACCAGGATTCCAATCATCAGCGAGGAGGACTCAAGGGCCATGAACCCCGACTACTACCTCGCCCTGCCCTGGCACTTTCTCGACGAGTTCCTCGAACGCGAGCAGGAGTTTCTGGGGCGGGGAGGCCAGTTCATCGTCCCGCTGCCCGAGGTTCGGCTCGTCGGGGCCTCCTAAGCGCAGCGACCATCGCCTTCAAAGCGCGGAAGGCGGCCTGCGCCGAGCGGTACGCCGCGCGCGGCGTGTAGTTGTAAATCAGCCTGTAGGCGATCGCCCGCGGCGTGGGCTCCCCGTACGCCTTCGCCGCCATGCGGTCCACCACAGCGACCTCATCGGGCCAATCGCGCTTGCTGTTGAACTTCAGCTCCAGCATCAGCAGCGGCGGGAACTCGTTGGCCAGCACGCGGTGGATGTCTCGCACCTCCCAGCCGCCAGCCCCAAAGAAGGCCTTGGCGAGCCGGTCATAGCCATCCACGGCGATCGCGTAGCGATTGATCAGGCCTCCGTCCATGAACGAGTCGTTGCCCGTGCGCTTGAACAGGTACGACTCGGGCAGGTACTGAAGCCGCAAACCCGCAGGAATCATGGCGAAGAAACGTGCCACGTGCGCCCAAAGGCTGCCAACGAAGTCCTCGTCAAGGCCAACCTCATCCCAGCGGGCCTTGCGGAAGACAATCGAACCCGCAAAGCTGAAGAACGCCGTGGTCGTCCGGGCACCGCCGAAGTAGCGCCTGCGATCGTCTTCCCGGCTCAGCTCGAACTGTGCCTCGGTCGTGATACTCGATACCGGGTGCTCCCAGAGCTCCCGCATCTCCTTGTCACACAGAGTCATGCCGCAGAGATAGACGTCGCAGCCGCTGTCGAGGCGTTGCAGCATCTTGTGGATCGCCCCCGGCTTCATGATGTCGTCGGCGCAGAACAGCCAGCAGTACTCGCCTGTCGCCATATCGACCGTGCGAGCCATGTCCCGATCGATTCCCCCACGCTCGTCGCGCCGCTCGTAACGGAGATTCGCGTGCTGGGCTTGCAGCGATTCGACAACCGCACTCGTGTTGTCCGTCGATCCGCCATCGAGCACCACGACCTCGACCCCGTCCTCGAGCTGCGAGAGGATGCTGACCAGCGTGTCGCCGATAAACGCGCCGAAGTTGTACGTGGGAACGCAGACCGATAGCCGCATCGTCTTTGGCTACTTGTCCGCGGCCCGGCCCGAGAGCAAGCCAAGCAGTCCACGCAGTCGTCGCTTTGTGGACACGGGAAGGCGGGCCCCCACCCGCGTGGCCACGCGGTTCGCTACGTACCTGCGTCGACGCCTCCAGCGCTCGCGCCCTGTGTACCGGTGAAACCGCCTGACCTCGTCGGGCCTTACCAGCTCGACATCCGACTCGTGGGCATACCACTCGTTGACGCCAGTGCGGCGAAAATGCACATATCCGTGTTCGGCCATGTACCTGGCGACTCGCCGGTTGCCATTGACCGAGTTGTCCTCAAGGATGACAACCCGCGGCCTGTACAGCTCCAGTGAAAAGCCCTCGAGCACCGGCATCTCATGGCCCTCGACGTCGATCGTGATGAACTGGAGTTCCGGGAAGCCTGCGTCGGCGAGCAAGCTGTCAAGCGTGGCCGTTGGAACCGTGATCTCCTTGATCACGCCGCCGGCATGCTCGACCCATTCGAGGTGTCCACGAGCCGGATTGAGCGTGGACATCTGCTCGACATTCTCGGCGACATAGAGAGTCGCCGTGCCCTCCCTGTCGCTCACCGCGCAATTGACCACCGCGCAAGCCCGGCGTTTGCGGATCTCGTCGATGAGCGAAGGGATCGGCTCGACCAGGAGGCACTGCCAGCCCTGCTTTTCGAAGCGGTAGGTTGCGCTTCCTGTAACACCGTCGTAGGCGCCGATCTCGGCACAGTACCCCGCTACACGGTCGCCGAAAATCTCGCCCAGGAGTCGATCCTCGTCGTACTGGCCGTAGGACGCCCGGTCATCGGTCTCGGCAGTGCTGATGTCAGGGAGCGCGGTCATCAGGGAGCGGGGTCATGGTGCCGGAAAATAGCTGCGCGGATCTCGGCCGGGATACTGCCGAACGCTGCCAGCGCCGCGATGTAGATCACCACTCCGAGCGCCGCATCGGCAAGCGATGACACATCCACGGCCGTCGCGGCGCCCGCGGCGATCGCCATCGCCACCGCGACGCGGAGGATAAAGCCCAGGCCCATTCCCAGGTCCCCTCGCGCGCGGCGAAGCGAAAGCTCGTAACAGAGCGCAAGCGTGAGCTCCGCTGCGAGCATCGCAATTGCAGCCCCGTTGGCTGCGTAGGCATTGATCAACACGACGCCGCCGACCACGACCACGCCGAGTGCGACCGCATTCGAGATCATCATCGCGCGCAGGCGGTCGAGCGACAACAGCGCATAACCACGAGCGCTGATGACAAACGTTCCCAGCAACGCAAACGCCAGGATCTGAAGCACGGCGATCGCATGTCCGAAGCCCGCTCCCGCGATCAGGCGCACCGCGAAGCTCGCGCCCAAGGACAGAGCGAGTGCTACGCCGGCGCCCACGATCAGCATCGTCTCAACGAGCCGTCTGCTTGCGTACTCGAATCGCTCTGCGTCGTCGCGCGCCGCGCGTGCAAGCACCGGCAGCGCCGTGGACACCAACAGCGGTGGCAGCGTCGTGAATGCGAGCAGCATGCGAAATGCCACCCCGAAGTAGCCCGTCTGCGCGGAGCTCGACAGGACCGACACCATCACCTGCGCGATCTGGAAGTACACGACCGCGAGCACAACCGCGGCGGAGTACGGCAGGATCCGGCCCACCATTTGCCGCCACTCGTGCAGCGCAAAGGCCGGGCGCAGACGAGCGTCCCGGCCGCCAACGACCATCGTCGCAATGAGCACCGGAATGACCACAGGCACCTGGAGCGCGAAGAACGGGAGCAGGCCGGCGCCCGCAACCGCTAGCAGCACGGCCTCGATCGCCACCCCCACCTGGATCACGAGCTGAAAGGTGGCCACCCACCCGAAGCGCAAGCCCGCCTGAAGCGGGATCGCGCATGCGTCCTGGGCCACGAACGCCATCATCCCCGCTCCCGCAACCACAGTACCCAGCACCATCACCGCCGGGTACCCCACGAGCAGTCCGAAGAGCACCGCCGCCGCGAGCCCAGTCGACGCGATCGCAAGACGAATCCCGAGCAGGTTGCGTAGGAACTGTTGCCGGTCCGTGCTGTGTCCAGCCGCGTACTCGCGTACAGCAAAGCCAGTCAGCCCCAGGTCGCTGACGGTGGCAACGATCGTGACCAACGCAGTCACCGTCGTGAAGTGGCCGGTGTCGATCAAGCCCAGATGGCGGATGACCACGGCGCCCGATCCCACCGTGGCCAGCATGCTGAGCCCGTAGCCCCCAGCACGCAGCACGCCGCCCCGGATCACAGCCCTGCCTGCGGCAGTGCTGTCCAAGATGTCGGGCTCTGCGGGGTCAGGCCGAGAAGGCGTGGCCGGATCGCCGTCGGCCGGAGGCGCAGATACCATTCGCGCGTAGGATATTGAGCCGCCAGATCGGGCCGCCGTCCTCGCACCCAGGCGCCTCGCGTTGCCTTCAACCGCGGCGGGATTGCCGCCCTTCGCATGCATATCGCCCTCGTCCATCACCACGTCGGCGGCCGCGCCGGAGGTGGCGGCGGCGTGCGCCTGATGCTCGAGCTGGGGGCCGGCCTGGTCAGCCGCGGACACCAGGTGACAGTCGCCTGCCACGATTACCTCCCCGGCAGCGAGTTCTCCTACGCCTCCGATCAGCTGGACATCCGCTCGGTTCGCACGGGTATCTCGGAACTGCCCGCCGGCAACCGTGCACTGGTCCGGCGCTTCTGGCGCGAGATGCCCCGCGTCGCCGCCCTGGTCCCCCGTGACGCAGACGTCGTCAACGCACACGAGTGGCTGGCGCTGCGACCCGGGCGCATCGCGTCCCAGCGTCTGGGGGTGCCGCTTGTGTGGACACGCAACGACGAAACCGCCTGGGAGAGCCTCGTGGTCCCGAAACAGTCCATCACCGGTGACCGGCCGTTGCGCCTGCGCGCCGCGCAGGCCGCATTGACCTGGCCCGACGTGCTGGAAGCGCGCCACTCGAGCGCGATCGTCGTGCTCAGTGCGCAGCAGGTCGCAATGGTGCGCCGGTGCTATCGCAAGGACGCCGTGATCGTTCCCATGGGCCCGCCCGCGCAGTTCTTCGACGCCCCCGACCGCGCCGCCGCTCGCGCCCGGCTGGGCATATCGAATGACGTCTTTCTGGTCCTGGGCTCCGGCATCCTGGTCAAGCACCGGCGTTTTGAGGACCTCATCGGCGCAATGGCGCTGCTCGGAGACGACCCATCGATCCACGCGCTCATCGCCGGATCCGACCACGTTGACCCCGCCTACGCCGACAGCCTCGCCGCCCAGATCACGGCTGCACGTCTCGGCGATCGGGTGACCATGCCCCGCCGGTCGTCCTCGGAGGCAGAACTCCAGGATATGTACGCAGCCGCCGACGTCTTCACCATTCTCAGCCAGCGCTATGCGTGGGGTCTTGCGCCGCTGGAGGCGATCGCCTCGGGCACGCCCGTCATCCTGACCCGCGGCGCGGGCGTCTATGACGTACTCGCCGGTCGCGCCGGCGTGCAGGAGGTCCCGCCGGAGGACCCTCGCGGGCTGGCCGACGGTCTGCGGCGCTGGCGCGGGAGCGAGGGCCGGGAGGGACTCGCTGTCACGCGGGCCTGGCTACGCGACGAGCTCGGTTTCGAGCGCTACGTCGACCGCATGGAGCAGATCTACGCCGACGTCGCACGCGGCTCCCGCAGCAACCCCCCGGCGCAGCGTGGAGCAACTCCAGAGCCAGCGGAGCATTAGGACCTCCCTGCCGCGCGGTCCAGCGCCTCGAGCGTTATCTCCGCGAAGCGCGCCCAGGAGAACTGCTTGGCGCGCTCATGCGCAAGCGCACCCAGCTCGGCGCGACGCTCGGCCGACGCCAGCAGGCCGGCAATCTGCGCCGAGATGCCTTCAACGTCGTACGGGTCCGCGTAGGCGACCGCGTCCCCTCCCACCTCGGGCATCGAGGAGGTGCTGGAGGTCAGCACCGCAGCGCCCGCCGCCATTGCCTCAAGCACGGGCAACCCAAACCCCTCGCCCAGGGACGGGTAGCAAAAGATCGCGCAGCGCCTGTAGAGCTCCGCCAGCGCTGCGTCTGAGACGTGTCCGAGCATCACGCAGCGGTCCCCAAGGCTCTGCAATGCCTGGAGCGTCTCGCCGGTCTCCCAGCCCAGTGCGCCGACCACGACGAGCGCGTGCGACCGCTGTAGCTCTGAGTCGAGCACACGGTACGCCGCCACCAGGCGCGGCAGATTCTTGCGCGGCTCAAGCGTGCCCACCGACAGCACGAAGCCCGGTTGCGGCAACGTCGCCGCCTCGGCTGCGTCGAGGTTCGGTTCCAGCGCCGGTGTGACGCCCAGCAGGGCCACCGCGATGCGGCCCGCCG
>CAJCHW010000177.1 GCA_903970125.1 Chlamydiota bacterium | reverse complement strand
GCCGCTGCCAAACCCGTCGCACTGACGTACGGCAACTTTTTGTGGAGCGCGCTCGGCTCGGCGGCAGTGCTTGGTTGCGAGCCCGGCGACCGCTGGCTCTGCCCGTTGCCGCTCGCCCACGTCGGCGGCCTGTCGATCCTTGTTCGCAGCGCCATCTACGCGACCACCGCCGTTCTACACGACGGCTTTGACACCGACCGTGTCGTGCACGCGCTTCGTCGCGAGGAGATCACGCTTGTCAGCTTCGTCGCGACCACGCTCACACGCGTGCTTGACGCGGGACTGAAGCGTCCGGCCTCGTTGCGCTGCGCGCTGACCGGTGGCGGCCCGGTTTCGGGGGAGCTGCTTGCGCGGGCACGCCGCGCGGGCGTACCGGCGAGTGCCACCTATGGACTCACAGAGGCCTGCTCGCAGGTCGCCACAGTCCCCGTGGCCGCGCTCGCGGGCCCGGACACCGCCTGCGCGCGGCCACTGTTCTGCACGCGCGTAAGGATCGAGCCGAGCGCCGACGGCGATGATGCGTTGTCGGGCTCCGGCGAGATCCTTGTCTCAGGGCCGACGGTTGCACCGGGTTGTGTTGACGCCGATGGGTGGTTGCACACCGGTGATCTCGGCGCGCTTGATCACGACGGCTGCCTGCGCGTTACAGGGCGCAAGTCTGAGACCATCATCAGCGGGGGAGAGAACGTGGCTCCGAGCGAGGTTGAGGCTGTGCTTGAGGCGTGCCCCGGCGTCGCTGAGGCTGCCGTGATGGGGCGCCCCGATCCCAAATGGGGCCAGGTCGTTGTTGCCGTGGTTGTCCCCAGCGCCGGGATCGAGCTCATTGCCGAGGACATGCTCAGCCATTGCGCGGGCAGGCTGGCTGCGTACAAGGTGCCCAAGCTCGTGCTCGTTCGGGACCGCCCGCTGCCGCGGACGCATTCCGGCAAGCTGCTCCGGCGCGAGCTGGGGACAGACGACCCCGCCTGCGATGATCGGGCCGTGTCAAACCCCTCAGACCGCTCGAACACCGCCAGCCAGGATCGCGCATGAGCGATTCCAACGAGGACAACGGCTCGCTGGCAAGCGCCGAGTACTGGGAGGCCGCAGCCAACGGCTGGGCGCTGCACCAGGAGTTTTTCCGGCGCTTCACGGCGCCCGTCTCCGAGCGGCTGGTGAACATGCTTGCCCTGGAGCCCGGCCAGCGCGTGCTGGAGCTCGCAGCGGGCATCGGCGACACCGGCTTTCTGGCGGCAGCGCGGATCCTGCCGGGCGGCGTGCTCGTCTGCAGCGACCGCGCTGAGTCGATGTTGAGTGGTGCTCGCGCTCGCGCGCAGGAGCTGGGGATCGACAACGTGGAGTTCTCGGTGCTCGACGCGGAATGGATCGACCTGCCGGTTGCGAGCGTCGATCGGGTGCTGTGCCGTTGGGGGTACATGTTGATGACCGACATCGGCGCGGCGCTGCGCGAAACGCGGCGAGTGCTGCGGCCGGACGGGAAGCTGGCGCTGGCGGCGTGGGATTCGCTTGCGCACAACCCTTGGGCGCGGGAACCCGGAGCCGTGTTGGCAGAGCGAGGGCTGACTTCCCCGAGCGCCGCGGATGGGCCTGGGCCGTTTGCTCTCGGCGACAGCGAGCGCTTGCGGACGATGTTGGCGGACGCCGGCTTCGGCGAGATCGAAATCGATGCCATCGACCTCGTCGAATCGCACTCCGACTTTGACTCGTTCTTCGACATCCGACTGGATATCTCGCGCAGTTTTCATGACGCCGTGATGTCCCAGCCGGAGGCGGTGATCACCGAGATTCGCGCAGAGCTCCAGGACCGTCTGGCGCAGTACACAGCTGCCGACGGCTCGCTGGCGATACCCGGCCGCACGCTTGTTGCCGTCGCCACGGCGTGAGGATCGGATAGCCTGCCGAGCCATGCTCTACGAGGACGACGCCAACCTGCACATCCTTGACGGCAAGACCGTCGCAATCATCGGCTACGGCTCACAGGGCCACGCACACGCGCTGAATCTCAAGGACTCGGGCGTCAACGTGGTCGTAGGACTGCGAGGGGACTCAAAGTCTGCCGCCGGGGCCCGCGATCAGGGCTTTGAGGTCCTGAGCGTTCCCGAGGCGGCCAGCCGCGGCGAGATCGTGATGATGCTCGTGCCCGACGAGCTTCACCGTCGAGTCTGGGAGGACGAGGTCGCCGACGGGATTGCCGACGGCAACATGCTGCTCTTCGGTCACGGCTTCTCGATCCATTACGGCGAGGTCACGCCGCCGCCGGGCGTCGATGTTGCGCTCGTGGCGCCGAAGGGTCCGGGCCATCTGGTGCGGCGCCAGTTTGTCGAGGGCTCCGGGGTGCCGGCACTGATCGCGATCGAGCAGGACGCGACCGGTAACGCCCGCGAGTTGGCGCTGGCATACGCGAAGGGCATCGGGGCGACCAGGGGCGGCGTGATCGAGACGAGCTTCAAGGACGAGACCGAGACCGACCTTTTTGGTGAGCAGGCGGTGCTCTGCGGCGGCGCCTCGGCGCTTGTGCAGGCCGGTTTTGAGACGCTCGTAAATGCGGGTTATGACCCACAGCTTGCGTACTTTGAGTGCTTGCACGAGCTCAAGCTGATCGCCGATCTGATGTACGAGAAGGGCCTTGCGGGAATGCGCTACTCGATTTCCAACACTGCGGAGTACGGCGACTACACGCGCGGCAAGCGGGTCATCGACGACAACGTCCGCGCGCACATGCGCGAAGTTCTCTCAGAGATTCAGTCCGGTGACTTTGCGCGCGAGTGGATCGCCGAGAACCACGCCGGGCAGGAGAACTTTCAGCGCATGCGCGCCGAGCAGGCTGGCACGCAGATCGAGTCCGTGGGCAAGGAGATGCGCTCCCACATGGACTGGATCAAGGAGGAGTTCTAATCCAGCTCACGATCCCCGCGGATCTGAAGCCCTCCGACGGACGTTTCGGATGCGGACCGTCCAAAGTAAGGCCCGAGGCGCTTGCGCGTCTGGCCGGCGAGGGCCAAGCTGTCATGGGCACATCCCATCGCCAGGCCCCCGTGAAGGCGCTCGTGGGCGAGATTCGGTCCGGGTTGCGCGAGCTGTTCTCGGTCCCGGACGGTTACGAGGTCGTGCTTGGCAATGGCGGCGCCACCGCCTTTTGGGACGTGGCCGCCTGCTGTCTAATCGAGCGCCGCTCGATGCATCTGGCCTTTGGCGAGTTCTCACAGAAGTTCGCCTCGGTCACCAAGGGCGCGCCGTTCTTGGAGGATCCCCTGGTCGTGTCGGCCGAGCCCGGCACGGCGCCGACCGCCGACGCGGTGCACGCCGCATTTGCAGGCGACCAAGGCCCGATGCCCGACGCGCTGGCGTGGGCGCACAACGAGACTTCCACCGGCGTGATGGTGCCCGTTGCACGGCCGCCACAAGCCGGCTCTTCGCTGGTACTGATCGACGCGACTTCAGGTGCGGGCGGCTTGCCCGTCGATGTTTCGCAGACCGACGCGTACTACTTCGCGCCGCAGAAGGCGTTTGCCGCCGACGGCGGATTGTGGATCGCGCTGCTGAGCCCGGCTGCCCAGGAGCGCGTGGCCACGCTTGCGGGCACCGACCGCTGGATTCCGGAGTTTCTGTCGCTTGCCACGGCGTTGGAAAACTCCGTCAAGGACCAGACCTACAACACGCCCGCAGTGGCGACCCTGTTTCTGCTCGCCGACCAGATCGGCTGGATGCTCGACCAGGGCGGCCTCGATGGCTGCGTGGCGCGCACTCGCGGCTCGTCTGACCACCTCTACAACTGGGCGGAGGCCAGCGACTACGCGCAGCCATTCGTTACGGACCCGTCGAGGCGTTCGTTCGTCGTCGGCACGATCGACTTCGATGACTCCGTGGATGCCGCAGCGGTCGCAAAGACTCTGCGCGCCAATGGCATCGTCGATACCGAGCCCTACCGCAAGCTGGGCCGAAACCAGCTGCGGATCGGCATGTTCCCGGCAATCGAGCCCGCCGATGTGCAGGCGCTGACCGCTTGCATCGATTGGGTGATCGAGAGGATCGTCGGATGAGCGAGCGTTTGAAGGTGCTCGTGGCCGAGAAGATCGGCGATTCCGGCGTGGCCCTGCTGGCGGAACATTTCGATGTCGAGGATGGCACCGGCTGGAGCGCGGACGAGCTCGCAGAACGGATCGGGGCCTACCACGGGATCGTGATCCGCTCGGCCACAAAGATGACCGCCGAGCTGATCGCCAAGGCGGAGAACTTGCGCGCAATCGGCCGTGCCGGCGTCGGCGTGGACAACGTTGACGTGGCCGCGGCGACCAAGCGCGGGATCATCGTCGCCAATGCGCCGCAGTCAAACGTCGTCACAGCGGCCGAGCACACGATGGGACTGCTGCTGGCGCTCGCGCGCAACATCCCGCAGGCTCACATGTCATTGACGGCGGGTAAGTGGGAACGCTCCAAGCTCTCCGGCGTCGAGCTCTACGAGAAAACGCTCGGCATCGTCGGCTTCGGTCGCATCGGCCAGCTTGTCGCCCAGCGCGCCAAGGGCTTTCAGATGCGCGTGCTCGCGTTTGACCCGTTCGTCAGTGCCGATCTCTATCGCGAGCTGGGCGTTGACAAGGCCGACACCCCTGAGGAGATCTACGAGCAGGCCGACTTCATCACGATCCACCTACCCAAGACGCCCGACACGGCCAACTGGCTGAACGCAGAGGCGTTCTCGAAGATGCGCGATGGCGTGCGCGTGCTCAACGTCGCTCGCGGTGGCCTCGTGGACACGCAGGCGCTCAAGGATGCGCTTGACTCGGGCAAGGTTGCCGGCGCTGCGCTGGACGTCTTTGACGAAGAGCCGATCACCGAGCACCCACTGTTCCAGGGCTATCCCACGGTCGTTGTGACACCCCACCTGGGAGCCTCGACGTCGGAGGCAACCGATCGAGCCGGCTACCAGAGCGCCGAGCAGGTGGTCGCGGCGCTGACCGGCGGCGTGGTCTCCACGGCCGTCAACATCCCCGCGGTCAAGGCCGAGGATATGGAGGTGTTGGGTCCGCTCTTGCCGCTTGCGCGCAAGCTCGGACGCCTGGCGATGGAGCTTGCGCAGGCGAGCTCGGTGGAGCGCATCGAGGCGGCCTTTCTGGGCAGGATCGCCGAGCTTGACACCCGTTTGCTGATGATCGCCGTGATCTGCGGCGCACTTGAAGGCCGCACGGAGGAGGGGGTCAACCTTGTCAACGCGCCGAGCATGGCCGAGGAACGAGGCATTGTCGTCGAGGCCAGGTCTGTCTCGGAGGCTGAGGACTTCCACGAACTGATTCGTGTCGCGGTCGTCGCCGGGGGCGAGCGGGTCGAGGTCGCCGGCACGGCGATCGGGCCCAATCGCGTTGGCCATCTCGCCGAGGTCTACGGTCAGCGCTTCAGCGTCGAGCTTGAGCCCTATGTGACCGTGTTTCGCTACGCCGACGTCCCCGGCATGATCGGGCGCGTGGGCACGATTTTCGGCGCCCACGGCGTCAACATCTCCTCGGCCGCCGTGGGGCGTGGCGACGAGCCTGCCGAGCAGTCGCTGGCGGCGATGGTCGTCACCACCACCACCCCTGTGCCCGAGGCCGTAGTGGCCGAGATCGTCGCTTCCGACGACTTCGTCGACGGCCGCACCGCGGTGCTAAGCTCGCACTAGCCATGTCGTTTGAGTTCTCGCTGCTTTCGCTTCTCCTCCTCCCCCCTCGGGGGGAATAACGCGTGGCGGCCGCAAAGCCGCATACCCATCGGAGGAAGTGACAGCGAGACAGAGAAGGAGCAGACTGACATGAGTGGTTTTTCGACAGACAACGAGTCCCAAAACGGCGTCCACGCAGCCGGCAACGGCGTTCACACGGACGGTTTGCAGCAGGACCACGGCACGCCACCGCAAGCAGACCGGGTGCTCGTGTTTGACACGACCCTGCGAGATGGCGAGCAGTCCCCAGGGATCTCGCTGAACCGGCAGGAGAAGCTGGAGATCGCGCACCAGCTGGCACGCCTTGGCGTCGACGTGATCGAGGCGGGCTTCCCGATCACCTCGCCGGGAGACTTCGAGTCCGTGCAGGCGATTGCGCGCGAGGTGACCGAGCCGGCGCCGCCGATCATCACCGCCCTGGCGCGAACGCAGGTCGCCGACATCGACGCTGCATGGGAGGCGGTCCGAGACGCCGAGCGGCCCCGGATTCACACGTTCATCTCGACGTCGGACATCCACATCGTCCACCAGCTGCAGTCAACCCGCGAGGACGTCAAAGGGCAGGCGCGCGCCGCAGTGGCCCACGCCAAGCAGTTCACCGAGGACGTCGAGTTCTCACCGATGGATGCCACGCGCGCCGACGTCGAGTTCACCGCGGAGGTGGTGGCGATCGCGATCGAGGAGGGCGCGACCACGATCAACATCCCCGATACCGTCGGCTACGCGATGCCGCACGAGTTCCAGGCCTATCTGGCGCATCTTTACGAGCTCGTACCCGGCCTGGCAGATGTGGTGCTGTCGGTCCACTGCCACGACGATCTCGGACTGGCCGTGGCCAACTCGTTCGTCGGAGTGCTGGCCGGCGCACGCCAGGTCGAGTGCGCGATCAACGGGATCGGCGAGCGTGCCGGCAACGCGGCGTTGGAGGAGATCGTGATGCTGTTGCGCACGCGACGCGCCGACGTGGGTCTGGACACCGCGATCAACACCACCGAGCTGGCACGCACGAGCCGTCTGGTCTCGCGCCTGACCGGCTACCCCGTCCAGCCCAACAAGGCGATCGTGGGTCGCAACGCGTTCGCGCACGAGTCCGGGATCCATCAGGACGGCGTGCTCAAGGAGCGCACGACCTACGAGATCATGGATGCCACCACCGTGGGACTGACAAGCAACGCGATCGTGCTGGGCAAGCACTCCGGCCGCCACGCCCTGCGCCAGGCACTGGAGGAGCTCGGATTCAAGATCGACGGCCAGACGCTGAACACCGCCTTCAAGCGCTTCAAGGAGATCGCTGACAAGAAGAAGTCGCTGAACGCGATGGACCTTGAGGCGCTTGTCACCGACGAGCTGCGCGCAAGCGAGCTGGGGGCGTTTCGCCTGGTCTCCTTCGCCGTGACCGCGTCATCGACCGAGCCGCCGCAGGCCACTGTCCTGGTCTCGGTACCCGCCGAGGCCGACGACGGTGGGGCAGCCGAGGATCAGCCGCGCAGCGTCGAGCGCGAGGGCTCGTCAACGGGCGACGGATCGATTGACGCCGTCTTTCGCTCCATCAACGTCGCTACGGGCGTTCCCGCGAGCCTGCGCGAGTTTCGCGTCAACGCTGTCACCGAGGGTCAGGACGCGCTAGCCGAGGTCTCGGTCGTCGTCGAGCTTGGAGGTCAGACCGGAGCCGGGCAGGGTGTGTCCACGGACACCGTCGAGGCGGCCGCGCGCGCGTACGTGCGCGCGCTGTCGGTCGCCCAGGCGCGAGCCCGCGCCGGTGACGAGGCCGCAGGGCTGCTCGTGGCGGCCGACTGAGGGCGCCCAGCAGCGATAGACGGAGCGGCGCGGCGTGAAGGTGGGCGACTTGCCGGCAGCCAGGGCTTGCACCGGATCAGCAAAGGCGCCCGCTACGCGTGGGAGGGGCTGACGCTGATCGAGTAAGAGCTTCCCGCGCCGGACAGCAGGCCTGTCAGCGCCGACCCAAGAACGGCGCCCAAGAGGCCGCCTTGACATTGCAGGCTCGAAAGCGAAGTGGTGCCCGCGAATTGCCAGCCCGTTGACCGAAGCGCCTGGAGTGTCAAAGTGTCTGTGAGGTTCAGCGCGATGGGAGCCGTGGTGGTGCAGTCCGCCGGGATCGTCAAGCCCAGTAGGGAAACTGATGCGACCCCCATGTTGAGCCTCAGTGGCACCGTCAAGGTCTCTTGAGCGGCAGCGCTCTTGCTGGCTGAAAGCGCGCCTTCGGCGGCCCCAACCTGGGTGAGCGTCATGCCAAGGCTGACGGGAATCCGGCCGAGCACCCTGAGCGTTGTAACGAACGCCGGCAGACGAACTTCTCCGGAAAGCGAGCCCGCACCGGTCGTGGGGTTGACTTCGCCTGCGCCGTTGAACGTCGAGGCCTTTGGCAGCGTTATCGCCTGGCCGATCGGTTTGGGCGTAAGGGAGCCCGCAAGAGTCCAGTTCTCCAACGCGAACCTTTCGCTTGATTGGACGTAGCTGAACTGGTCCGCGACGCCGGTAGCGCTCGTGCCAGCCGGGGTGGTCACCGTCACTTCCACTGTGCCCGCGGCGTGCGCCGGGGTGCGAGCGGTGATTTCGGTTTCCGAGAGCACCTTGAGCTCGGTTGCAGCGGTCTGCCCGAAGTCGACCGCGGTTACGCCCCGAAGGTGTGTCCCCTCGATCATCACCGGTTCTGAGCCGCCGGTGCTGCCCTTCCTGGGCGACACAGCAGAGACGGTCGGAAGCGGCTCAAACGCGCCGATGCCGTCGGGACTACCCACACCGGACGGTCCGTCGTAGCCCGCGTGCGCGACACATATGAGCTTGGAGTCGCAATCAGCCTCCTCTTCGGTGACCGTGCAACGGGATTCTCCCGTTGCACCGTCGAATTCCTTGCTGCACAGCCCGTTTGACCCCACCGTGACGTCGTGCAGGGAGTTGCTACCGAGGTGTGCGTAGAGGGTGCTCGCCGGGTAATCGACGCCCTGCGCGCCGCCTGCCAAGGCAAAGATCGCGGCAATGATCGGCGAGCCCACGCTTGTGCCGCCGACGGGAATCCATCCCAGCACCGTCGAACCGCCACCGGTTTCGGTGTACAGCTCGGTGTCATAGACGGCAATCCCGGTATAGGGGTCCGCGTCGGCGGCGATGTCCGCAACGGCGCGCTTGTTGGCGCACCCCACTTCAGACCAGTCGGACACCGCCTGTTGCCAGGGTGGTGCCGTGAAGTTTGTGCTGCAACCGCTGCCGCCCACACCCCCGTTTTCACCCTCTGCTTCGGTGCTTCCGTCGTTCCATACAGTCTCGCCGGTCCAGGCGCCCCCGACCAGGTCAAGGCGCGTCCCGCCCACTGCGACGACGTCCGGTGAGGAGGCCGGGTACTGGGCGGATGCGCCAATTTCTTCAAAAACGCGTTCATCCCAGTTGTCATAACCGGCGTCACCGGCAGACGCGGTAATCACGACCCCGGGGTGGTCAAAGGCAGCATCTTCGGGGTCCTGGCCTTCAGCTTCGCCGCCGCCGTAGGAGTTTGAGACCTCGGTGGCGCCCGCCGCGACAGCGGTGTTCTCGGCCACTTCGAGGTCTGAATCAGCCGCGGAATCGGCCTCCACCAACAGGATCTTGCAGTTCGGGCAAACGGCATGAGCGGTCTCGATATCGAGGGAGGCCTCCAGTGACCAACCGCCTTCGGCCACGGGAAGCGGACTCGCATTGCCTTGCTGATTGAGCTGCTCAAAGCAGCCGTTGGCCTTGGTGCACAGGGGCAGCCCGAATTCCTTGGAATAGATTTCCAGGTCTTCTTCGGCCTTTGGGTCGTTGTAGGCGTCAACGAGCGCGATCGTCTGTTGAGTTGAGGCTTCAGCGGGCAGGTTGTAGCCGCTGTGGAGGTCCGCTGGGGTCAGACCGTAGGCGCCATCGGCGGCCCTGCCGGCCGTGATCGCGCGGCGTGTGCTCATCCCGATCGGATGGTTGTGCGCTCGCGCAGCGCCTGTCTGCGGCACCAGCCGCACCGCCAGGCAGCGCGCCTGCCCGGGCCCGACCGCTGCGCAGACTGGCTGCGAGGAGTAGTTCGAGGCGCCAAGCGGCGTGTTGGAAGCCGGCACGGGTGCAGCGGCGACCGTGGACGGCAGCCACAGCAGCCCTCCGGTGAGCATCATGGTCGCAAACACCGAGCGGACCGACGAGATGCTCCGAGCTGTCAGGCGCCGGTACGGCGGCTTAGCGTAGGAACCGCCTGGCGACGGCTGCGGGGTCATTCTCGGTCCCCTCTCAATTGAACATCCACGGTGCATGGAATCTGACTATAAGGTCGTTACGGCTGTTTGCCAATCGTGACAGTGAGGCCCGCAACGCGAACGCCACCCCCCGGCGTGCCTGTCCGTGATAACGTACGACCGTATGCCAATCACGCACACTGAGCCCCGCACCGGACGACACGGAGGGGGCAGCCCAAAAAGCGTTCGTCGCAGCGGCGGGACCACGGATGACCTGCCTGCAAGCGTGGAGCCCGCGGTCATCGGCGCTCGCGTGCGGGCGCTGCGTGACGGGGCGGGGATGTCGCTGCGTGATCTGGCCGCACGTAGCGGGGTCAGCGTGCCCATGCTGTCGCAGGTCGAGCGCGGTGAGACCAGCCCCACGCTGTCGATTGCCGCACGCATCGCCGCGGGCCTTGACCTGCGCCTGTCGCAGCTCCTGCGCCTCGACGAGGACGGCGCGGTCGTGGTCGTGCGCGCCGGGCACGGTCACACCGGTGGCAACCCCAACCGCGGCCATCGCCTCCAAGTCCTGACCGCCGAACGCCCTGGCCAGCGCGCCGAGCTTTCGCGTCACACGCTCGCCCCCGGGGGTGCAACCGGCGCCGCCGACGATCCGCCCATGCATGAGCCAGGTAGCCGTGAGGTCGCGCTGGTCGAACGTGGACAGCTGGCGCTGGTGTGCGATGGCCGCCGCCACGATCTGGCCACGGGCGACTGTGTGACCTTCGATGCCGATCTGCCACACCATTTCGAGAACCCCGGCCCAAGCGAGGCCGTTTTTCTCGCCGTTGTCACCGCCGGGCTGCGACGAAGCTGAAAGGAGCAATCGATGCCCGAGACCATGTTCGAGAAGATCTGGGAGGCCCACGAGGTGGGGGGAAGCGACGCTGGATTGCTTTACATCGACCTGCACCTCGTGCACGAGGTGACCAGCCCACAGGCCTTTGACGGCCTGCGCCTAGCTGAACGGGCCGTGCGGCGGCCCGACCGTACGCTCGCAACCGCCGACCACAACACTCCCACCGACGGGACACCCGTCGCCGCGCGGATCAAGGATGAGCTCTCGCGCGTGCAGGTGCAGACGCTCGAGTCAAACTGCGCCGAGTTCGGCGTGCCGATCTACTCGTTGGGTTCTGCACGCCAGGGCATCGTGCACGTGATCGGCCCGGAGCTGGGCGTCACGCAGCCCGGGATGACGATTGTCTGCGGCGACTCGCACACCTCCACGCACGGCGCCTTCGGCGCGCTTGCATTCGGCATCGGGACCAGCGAGGTCGAGCACGTGCTGGCGACCCAGTGCATGGTGCAGCACAAGCCCCGATCGATGCGAATCCGTTACGAGGGCGAGCTCGGCTTTGGCGTCACCGCCAAGGACCTGATCCTGGCCACGCTCGGGCAGGTGGGCGTCGGCGGGTTGACCGGGCACGTCGTCGAGTACGCCGGCCCCGCGATCGAGGCGCTGAGCATGGAGGGGCGCATGACCGTGTGCAACATGACGATCGAGGGCGGTGGACGCGCCGGCATGATCGCCCCGGATGAGACGACTTACGCTTGGTTCCGCGACACAGCCCGTCCCGGCGCGCCGAAGGGTGCCGAGCTCGTCGAGGCAATCGAGCACTGGCGCGAGCTTCCGACTGACGACGGTGCGGCCTTCGACACGGAGGTCGTCGTCGACGCTTCAGCCATATCGCCACAGGTCACCTGGGGTACCAACCCGGGCATGGTGGCGCCCGTGAGCGCGCGCGTGCCGGACCCACAACTGATGGCCGGCGGCGCCGAGCGCGAGGAGGCAGAAAGGGCTCTTGTGTACATGGACCTCGTGGCGGGCACGCCGATCCAGGAGATATCGGTGGACAGGGTGTTCATCGGTTCCTGCACAAACTCGCGGATCGGCGACCTGCGCGCAGCCGCAGAGGTGATCGCGGGCCGTCGCGTCGCCGAGAGCGTCAACGCCATGGTCGTCCCCGGTTCTCAGCAGGTCAAGGCGCAAGCCGAGGCGGAGGGCCTTGACCGCGTCTTTCGCGATGCGGGCTTTGACTGGCGCGTGGCCGGGTGCTCGATGTGCCTGGGCATGAACCCGGACATCCTCGCCCCGGGCGAGCGCTGTGCCTCGACGTCCAACCGTAATTTTGAGGGGCGCCAGGGCAGGGGCGGGCGTACCCATCTGGTCTCCCCGCAGATGGCCGCCGCCGCCGCGATCGCCGGGCACTTCGTCGATATCCGTGATTGGGCCTAGGAGGGCGTGATGCAGCCGATAGAGATCATCAGCGGCCCGGTCAGCCACCTCGACCGCGCAAACGTAGACACCGATCAGATCATGCCCAAGCAGTTTCTCAAGCGCGTTGAGCGCACGGGCTTCGGGGAGTTTCTCTTCTACGACTGGGCCAAGGAGCCGGGCTGGGATCTTCCCAGCAACCCGATCCTGGTGGTCGGCGAGAACTTCGGCTGCGGCTCCTCGCGCGAGCACGCACCGTGGGGCCTGCAGGACTACGGCTTCCAGGCAATCGTGGCGCCGAGCTTTGCCGACATCTTCTACTCCAACTGCACCAAGATCGGGTTGCTTGTTCTAACCCTGTCCGCCGAGGACTGCAGCGCCCTGGCGCGCGCGGGACAGGGGGAGATCGACCTACGGGCCCAAGAGGTTCGCTTCGCGGGGCGCGAGGTGGCGTTTGAGATCGACCACGAGATCCGGCGCCGGCTGCTGGGTGGCCTCGATGACATAGGCGTCACGCTCGGCGAGCACGAGGCTGAGATCGCCGGCTATGAGCGCAATCGCCGGGAGCGCAGTCCGCTGATCCCGGTCACCACAGAGCTGTGACCACACAGCCATGACCGGCGCGGCACTCGATTGGGATGCGGCGACCTATGACCGCGTCGCAGACCCCCAGGAACAGTGGGCGCGGGAGATTGTCGCGCGCATGCACCTGCGCGGCGACGAGTTTGTGCTCGATGCGGGCTGTGGCAGTGGCCGCGTCACACGCCTGCTGCTGGAGGGCCTCAGTCGCGGTCGCGTGATCGCTGCTGACGCCTCACCGGCAATGGTGGAGCGTGCGCGTCAGGCGCTGGCAGGCGACCACCGCGTCGAAGTGACCTGCCAGGACTTGCTGGAGCTCCAGCTGCATGAGCGTGTGGACGCGATCTTCTCCTGCGCGGTCTTTCACCACATCTTCGATCACGAGCGGCTGTTTGACAGTTTGCGCGGGGCGCTTGCGCCTGGAGGGCGTCTCGTCGCTCAGTGCGGCGGAGCGGGCAACATCGACGCGTTTCGGTGTCTCGCCGAAACGGTCGCCTCGCGGCCACGGTACGACGAGTACATGGCCGATATGAGGCCGCCGTGGCACTATGCGACACCCGAGGCGACCGAACAACGCCTGCGCGCTGCCGGCTTTGAGGAGATCCGGTGCTGGCTGCAGGACAAGCTCACTTTGCCCTCCGACGCCCGCGGCTTCGCCCAGACGGTGCTGCTCAACTACCACCTCGATCATCTGCGCAAGACGGCTCCGCCATCCGTCGCGGAGCAGCTCGCGAGCGCGTTCACCGACGAGGTTCTCGCCGAGGCCGGCGACCCGTTGGAACTTCACTACGTGCGGCTGAACATCGAGGCCACGGCCGCTTGAACTCGCAATCTTGCCGGCCCGGGTAGGCTGGCGCCGGCATGGCTCACCGCATCGTCACATTGCCCGGCGACGGCATCGGGCCGGAGATCATCGCGCCCACCCTGGAGCTGCTGGAAGCCGTCGGCGAGTTTGAATTCGAACAGCACCTTTTTGGGGGGGCGAGCATCGACGCACACGGGACGGCGCTCACAGACGAGACCCTGGCTGCATGCCGCGCTGCCGATGCAGTGCTGCTTGCGGCCGTGGGCGGACCAAAATGGGACTCCACGGATCCGGCTGCGCCGCGCCCGGAGCAGGGCCTGCTGGGCCTACGAAAAGGCCTGGGTCTTTATGCCAACCTGCGACCGGTGCGGCCACTGCCGCCTTTGTATGGCACGTCGCCGCTGCGCGAGGAGCAGATCGAGGGCGTGGATCTGTTGGTCGTGCGCGAGCTCACCGGCGGCATCTACTTCGGGGCCAAGACGCGGACCGCCGACAGCGCCTCTGACCTCTGTGAGTACTCGGTGGCCGAGATCGAGCGGATCGCGCGGCGGGCGTTTTCGCTTGCCCGCACAAGGGTGTCCAGCGTGGACAAGGCCAACGTGCTTGAGACCTCTCGCTTGTGGCGTGAGGTCGTTACCAGGGTCCACGCGCAGGAGTACCCCGAGATCGAGCTCGAGCACGTGCTCGTGGACAACGCGGCGATGCAGCTGATCGCGGGACCGCGGCACTTTGACGTGATCCTCACCGAGAACATGTTTGGCGACATCCTCTCCGACGAGGCCGCGATGCTGACCGGCTCGATCGGCATGCTGCCGAGCGCATCGCTGGGCGACGGGGGAGCCGGTGCACAGGCCACGCCCGGTCGTGGTGGTCCGGGGCTGTTTGAGCCCGTACACGGCTCGGCCCCCGACATCGCCGGCCTCGGCGTCGCCAATCCCCTGGCGATGTTTCTCTCGGCCGGACTGATGCTGCGCCACGGCCTTGGGTTGGCCCAGGAGGCGGCGGCGGTAGAATCGGCGGTTGAGGGCGCACTGCAAGCGGGGCTGCGCACGCCCGATCTGGGCGGAGATGCCGGTACAAAAGAGGCCACGCAGGTCGTGCTCGACCGTCTCTGACACCGATAAGGAGCAGCGCAAACGTGAAGCCCACCGAGGTCATCTGGATGAATGGCAACTTCGTTGCCTGGGAGGACGCCAAGGTCCACGTGCTCACCCACGGGTTGCACTACGGCACGGGCGTTTTCGACAGCATGCGCTGTTATGACTCCGTGCTCGGGCCGGCGATCTTTCGCAACTCCGAGCACGTCGAACGCCTGCTGCGCTCGGCCGAGCTTTACTACATGCCCGTGGGCTACAGCGCCGAGCAGCTGCGTACGGCAGCGCGCGAACTGGTCGCGCGCAACGGGCTGCGCAGTTGCTACATCCGCCCGATCGTCAACCGCGGCTACGGCACGATGGGACTGAACCCACTTGATGCACCCGTGGACGTGACGCTTGCCTGTTGGGAGTGGGGCGCATACCTGGGCGACGAGGGCAAGCACAAGGGCATCCGCGCCAAGGTCTCCTCCTGGCGGCGCATCAGCCCGCAATCACTGATCCCGCACGCCAAGGCGTCGGGCCAGTACCTCAACAACGTGCTCGCGAAGGTCGAGTCGCTGAAGGCCGGCTACGAAGAGGCGATCATTCTCGACGATCACGGACACGTATGCGAGGGCAGCGGCGAGAACATCTACGTGGTCCGCGACGGCGAGATCATCACGCCCGGGCAGCACAACTCCATCCTTGACGGCGTGACCAGGCGCTCGCTGATCCAGATTGCGCGCGATCTCGGCTACTCGGTCGTCGAGCGCAGTGTGGCCCGGGCAGAGCTCTATCTGGCCGACGAGGTTTTCATGTCCGGTACCGCCGCCGAGCTGGTGCCCGTGCGCGAGATCGACGACCACGTGATCGGCAGCGGCCAGCCGGGCGAGATCACCAAGGTGTTGCTCGACGCCTTTGACGACGCTATCTACGGCCGTTCAGAGCGCTACCGCGAGTGGCTCGACCTCGTCGATATGGCAGCTCCGGAGGCCAACGACGCGACCGCGCCGGGCACGGCGACCGCAGACGCCGGCGCAACCGGCTGAAATGGCCAAAATCGAGCTGTACGACGCGACCCTGCGCGACGGCATGGGTGGCGCCGGCATGACGCTGACGGCGCAGGAGAAGTTGCGTGTCGTGGGCAAGCTCGACGAGCTCGGCGTCGGCTTCATCGAGGCCGGCTTCCCGGCGTCGAACCCCAAGGAGCTGGAGCTCTTCGGCATGCTCGCCGAGCAGCGCCTGCAGCACGCACAGATCGTTGCTTTCGGCATGACCCGCCGCCGCGGCGTCAAGGCACAGAAGGATGTCGGTCTGGGCGTGCTCGCAGACTCGTTTGCCCCGGTGTGCACGATCGTGGGCAAGAGCTCTGTGCTGCACGTACAGAAGGTCGTGCGCGCCAGTAACAAGGAAAACCTTGCGATGATCGCCGACTCGGTGGCGTTTTTGGTTGGCAAGGGCAAGCGCGTGCTCTTTGACGCCGAGCACTTCTTCGACGGCTTTGAGCTTGACTCTGCTTACGCGCTCCAGACGCTGCGTGTCGCGGTCGAGTCGGGCGCCGAGCGTGTCGTTCTGTGCGACACCAACGGCGGGTCGCTGCCGGGGCGCGTGCGCGACGTCGTCGGTGCAGTGCGCGAGGCCCTGCCCAAAGCCGCACTTGGCATTCATACCCACAACGACTCCGGCTGTGCGGTGGCCAACACGCTGGTCGCCGTGGAAGCCGGCGCCACCCAGGTCCAGGGCACGATCAACGGCATCGGCGAGCGCACGGGCAATGCCAACCTGATCACCATCATCGCCGACTTGCAGCTGAAGATGGGCCACCACGTGCTCCCCGCCAAGCGGCTGGCGCGTTTGACCGACGCGGCGCGTTTCGTCGACGAGACCCTCAACCGCGCCTCCGACGCCTCCCAGCCGTACGTCGGCCGGCACGCCTTTGCACACAAGGCAGGGATGCACGCATCGGGCGTCCGCGCCGATCCCGCCACCTTCGAGCACGTTTCGCCCGCGGTCGTCGGCAACAGCACAGATCTTTTGATCTCCGAGCTGTCCGGCCGCGCGGCCATCACCGAGAAGGCTGCCGCCGCCGGCATCGCCGTTGGCGACGGTGCCGATGGCAACGGCTTTGTCGCGCGCGTGCTCGCGCGCGTCAAGCAACTCGAGCACGAAGGCTTCCAGTTCGAGGGCGCCGACGCATCCTTTGAGCTGTTGATGCGACGAGAGGCGGGGCGCTATGAGCCGCTGTTTCGCCTTGAGTCCTGGCGCGTGCTCGTGGAGCAGAACGCCGAAGGCCATCTGGACACCGAGGCGACGATCAAGCTTTGGCACGACGATAGGCGCTACGTGCGCACCGCTGAGGGCAATGGCCCTGTGAACGCCCTCGACAACGCCTTGCGCGAAGCGATCAGCGAGTTCTACCCCAAGCTCGCCGACGTCGAGCTCGTCGATTACAAGGTGCGCCTGCTGGAGACGAGTCACGGCACGGGAGCGGTCACGCGCGTACACATCGACTCCCAGGACGGTCAGAGCACGTGGGGTACTACGGGCGTCGGCGAGAATGTCGTTGCGGCCTCCTGGCAGGCCCTGGTAGACGCGCTTGAGTACCGCGTTCAACCTGCCGGCCGTGGCGTCGCCAAGGCCAAGCCCAAGGCCAAGGCCGCCAAGGCCGCGCGCGCGCGCCGGTGAGCGAGCGGATCCCGCTCGCTCGGCCTGTCCTGGGCGAGGCCGAGGAGCAGGCCATAGCCGAGGTGCTCCGCAGCGGGCAGCTGTCGCTGGGACCGCGGCTGGGCGACTTCGAGCGGGCGTTTGCGGCGCGTGTCGGCGCAGCCAACGCCAGTGCGGTCTCCAGCGGCACCGCCGGCCTGCATTTGGCGCTGCGCGCCGTCGAGGTCGGCGATGGCGACGAGGTGATCACCACCCCCTTCTCGTTTGTGGCCTCCGCCAACGCGATTCTCTACGAGCGCGCCAAACCGGTGTTCGTGGACATCGACCCGGTGACCCTCAACATCGACCCCGTTGCGGCGGGGGCGGCTGTAAACGAGCGCACCCGGGCGCTTTTGCCCGTCCACATCTTCGGCTATCCGGCCGACATGACAGCTCTGGAGAGCACCGCGGCGGCGCACGAATTGGCGATTGTGGAGGACGCGTGCGAGGCATTGGGGGGCTGCTACGACGACGGCACGCCCATAGGCGGACGCGGGCATCCGGCGGTCTTCGGGTTCTATGCCAACAAGCAGCTGACCACGGGTGAGGGGGGGATGGTGACCGCAGCCGATCCTCGGCTCAAAGAGCGCATCGACTCCGAGCGCAACCAGGGACGGGCACCCAACATGGATTGGCTTGACCACGACAGGCTCGGCTTCAACTACAGGCTTTCGGAGCTGGCGTGTGCGCTGGGGCTCGTGCAGCTCCAGCGCCTGGACGCGATGCTCGCGGGGCGGGTACGCGTGGCGGAGCTCTACCGCCAGGCGTTCGCGGCCGCCCAAGCGCGGCTGCCGTCGGGCCCCGAGGGCCTTGTCTTGCCCTGCCCGGATCGCGGCGGGGCGTGTCGCG